>NZ_ALBR01000069.1:0-120949 GCF_002081505.1 Bacillus sp. CDB3
GACGACGAGTACGTAGTTAGTTAGTTACGTACTACGTAACGTAAGTAACGTAAACTAAACTAAACGTAACGTACGTTACTACGTACGTAACGAGTACTCTCTTTTTTGTTATCATTTTTCTTAACATGTAGCTTTTTCTATTTCAATATACAACTGTGCTAATTGAATATACGAATGATAATTACTCGGTTTCTTTATAATAAATGAGTATCGTTCTATAAAATTAACAGGTTGTGCTTCCAATTCATTCGTATTTACTTGCATCTCATTCAAACTATGAACAGGCTTCTCATTTAGCCAATATACAACCGATAGCAAGTGTGCTGCAAAAAGAATCATCGGACCCTCAGCTTCTTGTTTTTTTCGGTTTCGAAATAGTGTAGCAATTTCTTCATGCCTGCTTTTCCATACATTTAACACCGCTGGAATACTTGTTTCAATTTCATTCCACGGCTCATATTGTCTTTCAATATCAAATATAAAGTAAGTATTTTGTATTATTTCTTCAAAAGACTGGTCTGTATTATACGTAATCGAATTTGCACTCTTTTTAAAAAATGGTACGTACCGAAACTCTTTCGGTATTTCTATAACTCGCTCCATCCTTTATTTCCCCTTCATTCGTTTCTTTCCTTCACGACATATTTCTAGTAATCGGCACTCTTCACATTGTGGTCGCTGCGCCTTACAGTAATAACGTCCAAAGAAAATCATACGATGGTGTGTAACTCCCCACTCATCCATTGGAATTTTCTTCATCAATGTCTTTTCCACTTCTAACACAGAATCTTTCCATCTACAAATTGCTAACCGTTTACTTACTCTCTCTACATGCGTATCAACAGCAATTGCTGGAATTCCAAATGCTACCGAAACAACTACATTCGCTGTCTTTCTCCCTACTCCAGGTAATTTCGTCAGCTCGTCACGGTCTTCTGGAACTTTCCCGTTATAATCATCTAGTAACATCCGGCACAATTTTTGAATATTTTTCGCCTTATTTCTAAACAATCCAATGGAACGTATATCTTGTTGTAACTCTTCTAAAGACACACTTAAATAATCTTCTGGTGTTTTATATTTTTGAAATAAGTTTTTCGTCACTTTATTCACAAGTGCATCTGTGCATTGTGCAGATAATGCCACTGCGATTACAAGTTCAAATGGATTATCATGAATTAATTCACAATGCGCTTCTGGATACATATCCGCCATTGTATCTAAACAATAACGAATTTGCGTTTTGTTCAACATATCTTTCCTCCTACACTACTGCTCCAACCAATTATAAAAAGGCACTTTCCCAGTAAATTTCGTCTCTTGTTTTGTCGTTTGTTGTGTGCGTTGTTGATTCGCTCTAAATTTCTGGCCTTGATTTTGCGCTTGATCTACCGTTTTAATTCCGTTCTTTTTCCACTCAAACAAAATACGATCAATATACCGGAAATTAAGTTTACCACTCATAACAGCTTCACGAAGAGCCGCTTGAATTAAGTTCGGATGGTGTTGATCTTGATCTTCCCACATCCCTAATGTTTCACATTCAAATGGCGAAAGTGGTCTTCCGAATTCTTTTTCAAATACTGTATATAAATTTACTTGAATTTGTTTTTGTTCTTTTTGCTCTTCCTCTATAGATTCATTCATTAAAAAGTGCAATATTTTTTCCCACAGTGGTTGTAAAGAATAACTTTCACACATCATCGCTTCAGATCTTCGTCCACCTTCTAGTGCTAAAAAACCTTTTTGGATTAAAGTCTGAATCACTTCCATGCATTTCATTTCTGTTATCGTCATCCGTTCTGAAATCTCTGAAGGAGTCGGGAACGAATTACCTGATTCTAAAAATGTGTGTACATGAAGTACTACCATAAATTCCGTCTCATTTAAACCTAGCTTTTTATAATGCATCATAAGCAATTTAGGAATCGCTATGCTTCCCTGTTCAAACCATTGTAACATCATTTTCTTTTTCATCACCAAACACCTCGCTTTCTAGTATAACACACCTTTAGCCATTTCTTTTTGCCACAATTCGTCAAAAAAACCTCCCTATATATAGGGAGGTTTTTTGCCATTTACTATAAGAAACAGACGATTAAGCCTGTACTTTACTTTTCATGAACGTATGAATTCGTTCTAATGCTTTCTCAACTTGCTCAAGAGATGTCGCATACGATAATCGAACGTTATTTGGTGCACCAAATCCTGTACCTGGAACAAGAGCCACCTTTTCTTCTTCTAATAATGCTTTTGCCCACTCATCAACTGTATCATACCCAGCTAATGCTACGGCTTCTTTTACATTTGGGAATAAGTAAAAAGCACCTTGTGGCTTAATGCAAGTGAAACCAGGAATTTGAATTAATTTATCATAAATAATGTTCAATCTTTCTTCAAACGCTTGACGCATTGTTTCTACAGGTTCTTGTGAGCCTGCATACGCAGCAATTGCACCGTATTGAGCAATTGAAGTAGGGTTTGACGTACTATGACTCGCTAAGTTCGTCATCGCTTTAATAAGCTGCTTATTTCCAGCTGCATATCCAATACGCCAACCTGTCATAGAATGTGATTTAGATACACCATTAATAATAAGTGTTTGTTCTTTTAATGCATTAGAAAGCTGGGCAATTGAAGTATATTCCGCGTCACCATAAATTAATTTTTCATAAATCTCATCTGAAACGATTAAGATATCATGTTCTAAACATACTTCTCCAAGCTGTTGTAATTCTTCTTTGCTGTAAATCATCCCTGTTGGATTACTCGGTGAATTAATAATAACTGCTTTCGTTTTCTCTGTAATTGCCTCACGCAGCTGCTTTGCTGTAATTTTGTACTCATTGCCTTCTAGACCTTCTACATAAACTGGCTTACCACCAGCAAGCTTTACTTGCTCAGGATAACTTACCCAATAAGGAGTTGGGATGATAACTTCATCTCCTTCATCAAGTAACACTTGGAATAATGTATATAATGCATGCTTGGCACCATTACATACAATAATTTCAGATGGATCATACGCAATTCCTTGATCACGAGTAAACTTCTTCACAATTTCTTGTTTTAACGCTTGTAATCCACCTGTTGGTGTATACTTCGTATGTCCTTCTAACATCGCTTTATGCGCAGCATCCATAATATGTTCTGGCGTATTAAAGTCAGGTTCTCCTGCTCCTAATCCAATTACATCATGACCTTCTGCTTTTAATGCTTGTGCCTTTGCTGTAATTTCTAAAGTTGCAGATGGTGTTAAAGCAGCTACTCGCTTTGCTAATTTCATTTGTAGTTCCCCCTACATCTATTTTTCAATGCTGTAGTGTCCAGCATAAACCCCATTTTGAAACTCTAAATAGTAATACGTATAACGATCTTCCTGATCAATATATGTAATTTCCCACAATGGAATATCGTTTTGAGCACCTAATTTTACTTTTATAATTTCTTTTGGTTTCGGCTTCGGCTCAGCACCTTCTCCTGTTGCTTGTTCAGCCAATTTTTGCAAAGCTTCTTTTTCAGAAATACCTTCACTCTTTTTCTTCACAAGGACATTTCCTTTTTTATCAGGCACCCAAACAATAATTTGTTCTCCTTTTTCGTCTAAACCTTGCACGACTGTATATGAAGAATTTCCATTATAATAATCCACAGATTTTACCTTTGTAAGCTTTGCTTTTTCTTTAGCAATTTCTACAGATTTTGTCTCTTTAGGAATTTTCTTTTCCATTGCTTTATTATAAACATACGCCCCATATATTCCGCTAGCAACGATTACGATTACGATTGCAAAGATCCACTTTTTCATTGTATCACTACGTTCTGTAAATCGTAAATACAGCTATTTCTTTATCTTTTTCGTCTAATGCTAATCCGAACATGAGGTCCTGCTCTTTTAACGTACGATTCAAACTATCAACAATTTTATACAAGTCAGACGAATATTTAATACGTGTCGTTGATAGGACTTCGATTTTCTTATCCATGAAAAAACTCCTCCGTTACACAAAAATTTCTAATTATAGAAGAACGCAATGCGGTTACAATAAGAGTACATTCTTTACAACCCCTGCTTCATCACCCATCTATTATAGCAGGACATGTACAGCAAAAAAAGGTTTCAAATCGAAAAGCAATATATTTTGTATACAAGAAGTAAGAAAAATAAAATTCCTCCTACCCACATTTTTTACGCCTGAAGTTTAAATGTACTTCAGGCGTATTTTTCTTCCAATTTTATTCATTTGACGATTCTTCTAACTGTACTAACAATTCTTCTAACGGTCCTTCATAGAGCGGTACAATTGGGATTGATTGTAAAAATCGTTTTCCATAGGAAGCACTTGTCAAACGACGATCTAATACAAATACAGTTCCCGTATCTGTATTTGTTCTAATAAGACGACCAAACCCTTGTTTGAAACGCAAGATTGCTTGCGGGAGCGCTAACTTATCGAATACGTCTTCTCCTTGATTTTTTAACCACTCTCCTTTTGCTTCCATCATCGGCTGATGAGGAGGGGTAAAAGGAAGACGGACAATGACAAGACAACTCAGGGCATCTCCAGGTATATCTATCCCTTCCCAAAAACTACTTGTTCCTAACAAAATCGATTTGTCGAACTCCTGGAATTTGCGGATTAGACGACTTCGGCTCTTATTATTCACACTTTGCGTTAATAATAAATATCCTTCTAATGTCTCATCATTTTTCAAATTCGTATACGCTTCTTTCAACATTTCATACGAAGTGAATAAAACGAGCATTCTACCTTTTGTAGCTTTCGCTATTTTCGCAATATGTGCCGATATAGACTCAATATATTCTTCGTTACTTGCTTTCTTAATAAAAGGTACATCCGTTGAAACCATTAATTTCATTTGCTCTTCAAAACGGAATGGTGATGGAACCTTTAATGTATTGGGAGCAAAATCATGTAAACCTAGCTCCTCTTTTATATAGTCGAATGAATCATTAACTGTTAACGTTGCTGATGTGAAAATAACACTCTTTTTCTGGGTTAAAAATTCATCAGCAAATCTTTCACCAATATGAACAGGCTGCGCATATAAAACTGTTGAATGAATCGTTCCCTTCGTTTCAGTCTCCATCCATGTCACGTATGAATTTTTTTCTAAAATGAGTAATTGTAAAGATTGTACCATCTTTCTCAACAACTCAATTAAATGCATAAATTCACCTGTAACGACATGCATCTCCCATTCTAATTTACTTTGCAATATTTCAGCTTGCTTCTCAAGTGTAGTCAATAACTTTCTTACATCATACACAAATCGAGTTGTTAACTCGGTAATGCTATCCCATAACTTACCTTTCTCTACTTCCGTGTTATATCGATACATGAGTGGCATATTGCTCATACCTTGTTCCTGCTTTGTTTGTTTAAAGACGAAAGCCCGTAACATTTGAAATAGTTCATCCGCATCAAATTTCAATTCCTTCAAACTATGACTCACCATACGGAAAGTCGAACGCGATGCTTGCTCTGATTTTTTCATCATCTTATATACTTTAGAAAGTACATCATCTGTTTCTAGCGTACCAAGACGAGATAAAGCTAATTGAAAATACATGCATGAGAACTGTTCACCTAATGTTCTACTCGCCGCTTCCTCGATATGATGAGCTTCATCAAAAATAATATGTTCATATGAAGCAAACAGTGGTTCTTCACTTGAAAAATCTTGAAATAATAACGCATGATTTGTAATAACGATATCTGCAAATAACGCTTTATTCTTTGCTCTTTGATAAAAACAACGACTATACCAGTTGCTTTGCATCCCGCCTGGACTATGTACATCACTACAAATACGGTTCCAAAGTAACTTGCCGCCCTCAGGAATATTTAATTCATCACGATCGCCAGTTTCCGTTTGCAATAACCACACTAAAATTTTTGCCTTTGTGAGCGCCATATCATAATTTTTCTCTTCCTCTTGCAAAGCATATTCAAATTTGTGTAGACAAAGGTAATGCTTTCTTCCTTTCAGAAGAGCTACTTCAAATGAAAATGACATTATTTTCTGTAATAACGGTATTTCTTTTTCTAGTATTTGTTGTTGCAGTTGTACAGTTTGTGTACTTATAATGACAGGTTCTTCTTTTTTCTTTGCAAAATAAATACTTGGAAGTAAATATGCAAGTGTCTTCCCCGTACCTGTTCCTGCTTCAATAAGTGAAAACCTAGAATCTCTTAGCGCTGTATATATTTCCTTCATCATAATCTGTTGGCTTTCTCTTTTTTGAAACTTTGGCATACTTAACTCAAGTTTATCCATTGTCTTATGTAAGAAAGCATCAAATTTAGATGAGCATGTTTCACTGAGACTTAAAGAATAATTCCGCTTTCGAAGCGCAATATTTCGATACACTTCATACCCCTCTGCCCTTTCTTTACCATGCATCATTTTCTTTAAAATATTTTCAGAAAGCACATCAGCTATATCACTTTGGAAAACATCACTTAATTCATAAAGCGATTGCAACGTGACAAGCGGTAACTTTTCGATTTCATTTAAAAATTGTATAAACAATTCCGCCGTTGCAAGAGCATCGCTATCCGCACGATGTGGTTGATCGTGCTCTAGTTCATGTTTCTTAGCTAAATCACGTAATTTATAACTATCAGCTGTCGGCAAAAGAATTTGCGCCAACTCAACTGTATCAACTTTTGGGCAATGTACTTCTGTATATCCAGCCTGCTTTAATTCTTCCGTTAAAAAATTCCAATCAAAGTGAACGTTATGTGCAACGAAAGCTGCACCTTGTAATAGCTCAACAATCATCGGGGCTACATCTTGAAATAACGGGGCTTGCTTAACCAAACTCTCATCAATCCCTGTTAATTCTGTAATAAATGGTGGAATCTCTCTCTTCGGATTAATAAAAGATGAAAAAATCTCTAATATCTCTCCATCTTCCACTACAACAGCCGCAATTTGGGTGATTTTATCCTTCCCATCCTTCCAGGAGTTCCCTGTCGTCTCTAAATCCACAACGACATAACGCTTACTCATATATGTAACACCTCAATTTCTTACCTATCAAACACAAAATTATATAATGTTACTATACCACGTTTTATCGCATCTTAATGAAAAGATGCACAAAAAAGCTATCTCCGTAATAGAGATAGCCTTCCTACTTATAATATCGTGCCCGCTTTTTCAGCACCTAACATTTCAATAATTTGATTATCATCGTCTAACACTGCAATTTTTGGCTCTTGTTTATGAACATTTTCTTCTGCCACTAAGCCGTAGCAAATAATAATAACTTTATCCCCTGGCTGTACAAGCCTTGCAGCTGCACCATTTAAACAAACAACACCGCTACCGCGTTCTCCTTTAATAACATATGTCTCTAAGCGAGCACCATTATTGTTATTTACAATTTGTACTTTTTCATTTTCTACAATATTTACTGCATCCATTAAATCTTCATCAATTGTAATACTGCCTACATAATTTAAATTTGCTTCTGTTACTGTTGCGCGATGTAACTTCGCTCTCATCATTGTGCGAAACATAGATGCTCCCCCTTATTTAACCGTTAATGTTATATTGTCAATTAATCGTACATTGTCAAATTTAACTGCAATTGCTAAAATGATTCGTCCTTCAATTTTATCCATTACTTGTAATGAAGGATAGGCATATAAATCAGCATAATCTACAGTGCCTTTCGTATACGTCTCAATATACTCTTTCACAAGATTTGTAATGATTTCTGAATTACGTTCGCCCGCCTCAATTCTTTCTTTCGCTATACATAGACTACGATATAAATGAGGAGCCTCTTCACGCTCTTCTTGTGATAAATACACATTACGAGAACTTTTCGCTAATCCATCTTCTTCCCTTACAATATCCACTGGTACGATTGTAACCGGAATATTAAAATCAGCGACAAATCCTTCAATGACAGCAACTTGCTGTGCATCTTTCATACCGAAATAAGCACGCGTTGGCAATGTAATATTAAATAGTTTCATGAGTACAGTCGCAACTCCAGCGAAATGACCAGGTCTTTGTTTGCCGCATAATACATCGGTACGCTTCACAACTTCTACTGTTGTCGTTTGTTCTGCTGGATACATTTCTTCTACGCTCGGATAAAATAAATAATCTACACCGTTTTCTTTTGCTACATTTTCATCTCTAGCAATATCACGAGGATATCGATCTAGATCTTCATTCGGTCCAAACTGTAGTGGATTGACAAAGACGCTTAAAACTACAATTTCATTTTCTTCTCTTGCCTTACGTAATAAAGTCGCATGCCCTTCATGTAAATACCCCATCGTTGGAACAAAACCGATACTTTTTCCACTTGTACGAAGTTCGTTTGTAATTTGCTGCATCTCTTGCACTGTAGTTATGATTTTCATTATTGTTTTCCTCCGTATAACGCTAAGCATTCTTCCTCTTTCATTGTGAACGAATGTTTTTCTTCAGGAAATTGTCTTGTCTTTACTTCAGCAACATATTGAGAAATCCCACGTACAATTTCCTCTTGAACAGACGTATATTGCTTCACAAATTTCGGAACACGATTTACGCCGTATGAGATAAGATCATGATAAACAAGCACTTGCCCATCTA
Organism: Bacillus sp. CDB3; assembly: GCF_002081505.1. NCBI lineage: Bacteria > Bacillati > Bacillota > Bacilli > Caryophanales > Bacillaceae > Bacillus > Bacillus sp. CDB3. The sequence goes on from NZ_ALBR01000069.1 coordinate 8,629, forward strand.
CTTTTTGTCCTGCGCCAATCCCGATTGTTGGAATTGTTAATTGCTCTGAAATAAGTTCTGCTAACTGCATTGGCACACACTCTAACACGAGTGCAATTGCACCAGCTTCCTCACATTTCTTCGCATCTTCTATTAATTTTTTTGCACTTTCAGCGTCTTTTCCTTGTACTTTATATCCACCTAGCACTCCTACAGATTGAGGAGTTAAACCTAAGTGCGCCACAACAGGAATTCCCGCATTCGTCAAGTAGTGAATGGTTGATATCACTTCTCCCGCACCTTCTACCTTCAGTGCATGGGCACCACTCTCTTGAACAATACGGCGTGCATTCAACATCGTATCTTGCAATGAAATATGATAAGACATGAATGGCATATCAGTTACAATAAACGTCTCTTTCGCGCCGCGGCGTACAGCTTTCGTATGATGAATCATATCCTCTACTGTTACTGGAACTGTTGAATCATATCCAAGTACAACCATTCCTAGAGAATCACCAACTAAAATCATATCGACTTTAGCTTCTTCTGCTAATTTAGCAGATGGATAATCATACGCCGTTAGCATTGTAATCGGCTCACCTTGCTCTTTCATTTTCAAAAAATCTGTTTTTGTTTTCAAAAACTACTCCTCCTTTATACAGGAGAGAGGAGATGGCCGAAATCATATAAAAAACCCCTCTGGCCATAAAAGGGCAGAAGGGTTGTGTGTTAGTCGGCATTATTCATCCCTCTGTCCCAGTCCGTTATTGGATCAAGGCAGAATCCAAAGTATTATTTTTTCATACTGCGTAAAATAATGGTGCAGTTCGCTTTGATACTGCCCATATTCGAACTAATTATAGCAAACTCTGAAAAGGAATTGCTACATTTTTTCGAAAAAATAATTTTCTATCCTGATTACGATATGTGAAATTTATTAATGTCTAAATGACAAAAAGAAGCTCCAAAATAGGAACTTCTTTTACTTAATTTCTATATCCGCAGAATGAATGTGATGTACGTGTCCTTGATGATCCTCAAGCAGCAATACACCATCCTCTGTAATCCCTTTTGCTAATCCATTAATCGTTTGCTTCATCGTTCGAGCTGTAATTTCTTTTCCGATACTTATTGCGTAACTTTCCCAAAGAATTTTTATAACAGAGAAACCATTTTTTAAATACTCTTCATACAATTTTTCTAATTGTAAAAAGATTTGTTGCATAAGTTCCGCACGAACAATTGGTTTCCCTGACTCAATGGCTAACGAAGTTGCAATGTGCTGAATTTCCTCATCAAAATGCTCTTGTTTTTGATTTGCATTAATACCTATCCCCATAATTACAGCATTAATTTTATCTGGATCAGCTTGCATCTCCGTTAATATACCGACAGCTTTTTTACCTTGAATTAAAATGTCGTTTGGCCATTTAATCCCTACATTCAAACCCGTACATTTTTCAATTGCTTGCGCCACACTAACAGCTGCTAATAAAGTAAGCTGTGGTGCATGATGAACTGGAATAGATGGACGCAATATAATACTCATCCAAATTCCAGTCCCTTTTGGTGAATGCCATTTTCTACTTAAACGCCCTCTACCTGCTGTTTGTTCTTCTGCAACGACGATTGTTCCTTCTTCTGCTCCTTCATAAGCAAGTCTTGCTGCAATATGCTGAGTAGATTCAACTGATTCTTCAAAATAAACCGTTCTACCTATACGCTCTGTTTGTAATCCTAATTGAATTTCATTAGCAGTTACCTTATCTGGTTTACTAGCAATTCGATAACCTAAGCGGCGTACAGCTTCGAGTTCATATCCCTCATTACGAAGATCCTCCATATGCTTCCATACAGCAGTTCTAGAACAACCAAGTTTATCACTAAGTGTTTGACCAGATACAAATTCACCATCTGCTTCAGAAAAAACTTGCAATAACTGCTTTCTTATAGTAGATTGCATTTTTCTAGCCACTCCCTTATATTCTCTTTCTTATTGACTAAATCTCCTTGTACGATTGCTTCTTCAATGTTTTGAAGCACTTCGGCAACCCACGGACCTGGCTTTTTATCTGCCCAGCTTAATAAATCATTACCAGTCACATTCATTTCTTGACGATTTTTTATCGGCAATGCATGAAATAATGATTGTACTTGCTTAACAGACGCGCTATTATAACTTTCTATTATCGCTTCATATACTCTTTCCGCCATTTCAGCGATGTGAATTCCAGTTTTATAAAGAAGGACTGTATCCCATTCCTTCTCCTTTCTAGAACGAATTGCTAATAACACCGCTACAATATCCTTAATCTTTTTATTCGAGAACTTCCATTGACGTAAAAAGACAGATGGATGCTCTTCTCCGATACAATATAAGAAAAATGCCCACGCCTCAATGTCTGTTTCAAAAGAATCCCATTTATACTGCGTAGCTTTCAAGAGTCTTTCTTCTGACATTTGTAAATATGGCAGATGAGAAAATAGCTTCGTTTCTACCAATTCTTGAAGCCCTTTCACACAATACGTACCCGTCAATAACTTTTCGAACTCAACTGTAATTCTTTCAATCGCTATATGTTCGAGCAAATGCCCATACGTTTCAATTGCTTGTTTCGTCTTTGTTTCCAAAGAGAAACCTAACGTACTTACGAACCGAATACCACGCATCATTCGCAGTGCATCTTCTTGAAAACGGTCTGCAGCATCTCCAACCGTTGTAATTTCCTTCAGACGAATCGCTTCTTGCCCAGCAAATAAATCAATCATTTCGCCTTCCTCTGTCATTGCAATTGCATTCATCGTGAAATCACGTCGTTTTACATCCTCTTCTAATGAACGGACAAATTGAACACTACTAGGTCTCCGAAAATCTTCATATTCGCTTTCTGTTCGAAAAGTAGTTACCTCATACGGTTCACCATTTTCTACAACAATTACAGTTCCATGCTCAAGACCAACCGGAACATGTCTTGGGAAAATAGCCATTACTTCTTCTGGTAAGGCAGATGTTGCGATATCGATATCTCCAATTGGTCTATCGATAATAAGATCGCGTACACTTCCACCAACGAAGTAAGCCTCATGTCCGTGCTGTTTTAATATCTCAATAATTGAACTAGCTTTTTTAAATCTTTCCATTCTTGTCATCCCTTAGTATGTCATAATAAATCGCCTCATACTGTGAAACGATTTTTTCCGAACGAAACTGCTCATATACAGATTTCATCGCCCGCTCCCCCATATTACGGTGAAGTTCTTCATTTTCTAGTAGTTGAATTGCTTGCTTAGCTATTCCATCTGTATCTCCAACTTCACATATATATCCTGTTTCACCATGTTGAATGACCTCTGGAATGCCCCCAACCCTCGTTCCGATACTAGGCACACCACACGCCATCGCTTCTAATATAACGAGACCAAAACTTTCCTTTTCTGATAAAAGCAGCATTAAATCACTCATCGCAAGAAGCTCTGCAACATTATCTTGCTTTCCTAGGAATAAGACACGTTCCTCAATATGTAAACTTTTCACCAATTGTAAAATAGTACAGAACTCTGGTCCATCCCCAACAAGAAGCAATTTCGCATCTACTCCCTTTACAATTTTGGCAAACGACTGCACAACATCCTGTACACGCTTAACCTTTCGGAAATTTGAAATATGAATCAACACTTTTTCATTTTCTCGTATACCATATTCTTTTTTTAATTGAGACATATCACGTTTGAAATACACACGTTCGTCTACAAAATTGTATACCGTCTCAATTTCTTTATCTGGTTTTACAAGTTCATTCGTTTCTTCAATTAACGAATGTGACACAGCAGTAACTACATCAGATTGTTCAATACCAAAGCGAATTAAATTATTTAACGAAGGATCGGAACCTAACACAGTAATATCTGTTCCATGTAAGGTTGTAACAATTTTAATACGCTCTCCAATCATTTGTTTTGCTAAATATGCACAAATAGCATGAGGGATTGCATAATGCACATGTAAAATATCAAGATTTTCTCTTTGAGCAACCTCGGCCATTTTACTTGCTAACGCTAAATCGTAAGGTGGATATTGAAATACTGAATATTGATTTACTGCTACTTCGTGAAAATAAATGTTTGGATACACTTTATTTAACCGGAATGGTACACCCGATGTAATAAAATGAATTTCATGCCCACGTTCCGCCAATTGCTTTCCTAATTCCGTTCCAACAACACCAGAACCACCTACAGAAGGATAACATGTAATACCTATTTTCAATCTCATTTACATCCCCCTATTAAATCAGCATGTAATAAAACCGGTTTCTTACTCATAAATCCTTCGGCATACATCACTCCAACTTCTTTCCCAAACATCTTCTCACGGGCGACCACAGTTTCAACGTAACCTTCTGTTAACGGCGTTTTCACACCATCACTCCCTGTTGAAAACTGACTTTCATACGCTTCTAATGCTTCCACTTTTTGCGATAGGTACTCACTAATATCTATACAAAAATTCGGTTTATGAAAACCATTAATCATATAATTATAAAAAGACTCCACGCGATGCGGTGGAAGCTCCGGCATATATTTACGAATTCCTGCTGAAAAAATAGCTTCTTCCACCAGCTTTGCACAATTTGCATGATCTGGGTGACGATCTTCATAATACGGTGCAAAAACTAGTTTTGGTTTATATGTACGGATCACCTTTACAATTTCACGTATATATTCTTCTTTCATATACAAACCACGGTCTGGCATCGCTAAATTCAGTCTCGTTTTTACTCCCATTATACGAGCTGCCGCCTTTGCTTCTTCTTTTCTCAACTCTATCGTTCCGTTAGAAGAAAGATCAGCTTCTGTTAAATCACAAATACCTACTTCATACCCTTGCTTCGTATATTTAGCAATGGTACCAGCCATGCCGATTTCAACATCATCGGCATGAGCACCAAACGCTAATATATGTAATCCACTCATAATTGTTCCCCTCATTTTCTTAACTTGCGGTAATCTAAATCTCCTCGCTCTAATGCATGCATTAACATTTCAGCACTTGCCATATTCGTTGCAAGTGGAATCGCATATACATCACATAAACGAAGCAACGCATTTACATCTGGTTCATGCGGCTGAGCCGTTAGTGGATCTCGGAAAAAAAATCACCATATCCATATCATTTTTTGCAATCATGGCACCAATTTCTTGATCGCCACCAAGAGGACCCGATTGGTACCTTGTTACAACTAAACCAGTCGCTTCCATAATACGAAGTCCTGTCGTTCCTGTTGCAAATAATTCATGTTGTTCAAAAATTGGTTTATACGCGTATGCAAACGAAACCATATCATTTTTCTTTTTGTCATGTGCGATTAAGGCAATTTTCATCCGTTATATCCCCTTTAGTCAATAATATTTTCTAAACCGTACACAAGATGATCAAGGTTCATTACTGTCTCAATTGATAGTTTTACACCTGACATAAATGATGCACGATTGAATGAATCATGACGAACTGTTAGCATTTGTCCATCTCCACCGAACATTACTTCTTGGTGAGCAATAAGTCCTGGTAAACGCACGCTATGAATGTGAATACCATCTACATTTGCACCACGAGCACCTTCTAGTTGCTCTACTTCATTTGGATGACCTTGCTGCTTTGATTCACGATTTTGACGAATTAATTCTACTGTTTTTACCGCTGTACCAGATGGTGCGTCTAATTTTTGATCATGATGTAATTCAATTACTTCAACATCATGGAAATACTTCGCTGCCATTTGTGAGAATTTCATCATAAGAACTGCACCAATTGCAAAGTTTGGAGCGATAATTGTTCCTACTTCTTTTTCTTTTGCATTTTCTGTTAATTGCTTTAGTTCTTCTTCAGTAAATCCAGTTGTACCAATAACAGATCGAAGTCCACGTTCAACTGCAAGTGTCACATGTTTCTTTCCAATTTCTGGTGTTGTTAAATCTAACAATACATCTGCTTCTACTTCATCTAAACAAGTATGTAAATCTGCGTAAATAGGTGCATCTAGCGCTGGCATTCCAGATAAATCAGAAATTCTTTCTCCGCCATGCTTATAATCAATTGCTGCTACTAAATTGAAATGCGCTGTTCTTTCCATTAGAAGGACTGCTTCATGTCCCATACGTCCTCTTGGTCCAGCGATAATTACTTTAATTTCTTTCATTATTCTTTCTCTCCCTCATCAATACGTGTCCAGCGATCTTTATCACGTGTATTAAATTTATTCATTACAATGTTATGTGCTGTTTCTAAATCAATATTTAAACTATTTGCCATACAAATCATAACAAATAACACATCTCCAAGCTCTTCTTCAATACTACGTTCTTTTTCGGTTGTTTTTTTCGGTTTCTCACCATAATAATGATTTACCTCTCTTGCAAGCTCTCCCATTTCTTCAGTTAAACGAGCCATCATTGCAAGCGGACTAAAATAACCTTCTTTAAATTGACCGATATATGCATCTACTTCCTTCTGCATATCTTTCATCGTTTTTGCTTCCATACTAGTCACCTCTTATTCCTTCCTCTTTCATGTTAGCCAATTCATCGCGATTTGACAAATATTATTCCCCGCCAAACACCTATTTGCGACCCTTTTTTGGATAGACTATAATAAAGTGAAACTTCTTTTGCGTTTTTTGCAAAAGATTAGTTGAACCAATCGGGTTCCTACGGCTGGTTTGTCCTTCTTCTTCGCCTTATCTCCTACCAGCCGTTGGGACGGGGTAAAGTGAAACTTCTTTTGCGTGATTTTTGCAAAAGATTAGCCTGAACCAATCGGGTTCCTATGATATTCACTATTTTTATTAGCAGCTAGAAATAACTTATTATGTTTTGCCGTTTAAGCGGAGCAATTCCAATCATTACATAACTAGGGGGATTTCTATATGAAAGCAAACTTGAAGATTCGAAATATCATTTTCATCTTAATCGGTTCCGCTATTTTTTCTTTCGGTATTGTGAATATCAATATTGAAAACCATCTTGCAGAGGGTGGGTTTACCGGTATTACGCTATTATTATATTTTCTATTTTCGCTTGACCCTTCCTATACAAACTTAATTTTAAATATCCCTATATTTTTTATTGGTTGGAAGTTACTCGGCCGAACAACATTTTTATATACATTAATCGGTACATTTAGCGTATCTTTATTCCTATGGATTTTCCAGCGCTACGAATTACTCAACTTACATTTAAACTTGCAAAATGATATGACACTGGCTGCTTTATTCGCAGGGGCATTTATCGGTATAGGACTTGGGATTATATTTAAATATGGTGGGACTACTGGCGGTGTTGATATTATCGCAAGACTAGCTCATAAATATGTTGGCTGGAGTATGGGGAAAACGATGTTTATGTTTGATGCGGTCGTTATTATTGTCTCTATTCTTACATATTTATCATACCGCGAGGGCATGTATACGTTAGTTGCTGTTTTTATCGGGGCTAAGGTTATTGATTTTATGCAAGAAGGAGCTTATGCAGCAAAAGGTGCAACTATTATTTCTGATAAAAACGATGAAATTGCTGCAAAAATTTTATCAGAAATGGAGCGCGGAGCTACCTTTTTAAAAGCAGTTGGATCCTATACAAAAGTTGAACGAAATGTACTATATTGTGTCGTTGCAAAAAACGAAATCGTGAAATTAAAAAATATCATTACTTCTGTAGACCCTCACGCCTTTGTTGCTGTAAGTGATGTACATGATGTCGTCGGTGAAGGATTTACACTAGATGAAAATAAAAATCCGTTACATAATTAAATTCAACTAGAAAAGCTCTTTAGCTTTTCTAGTTTTTTATTATACATCTTTTAAGTTTCTCCAAATCCTCATAAATGAGCTCCAATAAACTCCGATTATAAAAAATTGAAGCTGGATGAAAGGTCGGAAAAATATAATATTCTTTTTCTGTCCATATAAATTCTGTACTGCTACTATCTTTCAATTGCTGCACGGGTTGCTTTAACAATTCACCATGAACACTCGTAATTTTATTATTTTTACCAACGAAACGCTGCAGTGCAATATTACCAAGTGTCACAATAACAGGCGGATGTATAAGTTCCAACTCATAGTCTAACAAAGGTGCATGAGCAAGTATTTCTCCTTGATTTGGTGTTCTATTGTACTTCTTCTGTATTATTTCGCCATTTCGTTCCCTTTTCTCTCTCCATTTATAAGGTCTACTCCGAACCGCACTCGTAATATATACCTCTTCCCTTGTAACGTGAATACGTTCTAAAAACTCCATTAAATGTTTTCCGGCTTTCCCGCTAAACGGGATACCATTATGAATTTCCGTTTCACCAGGTGCTTCTCCAACAAGCATTAATTTCGGATTTCTAGGACCTTGTCCACTTAAAAAACCTTCTAATTGGTATGTAGCACTTCGCTCCCTCACTTGTTTAACTAAATGTTCTGGGTATTCTATGTCTGTCACCTTCTTTCAACATTCCATACTTATCTTTTTTAACTAGTTCTATACCCATATTATTTCTATTATTTCCATTTGTAACATGTTATAAGATTCATTCCACGGAACAAAAAAAGACTATCATAATTGATAGTCTTTAATCGTCGCTACGCTGCATACCAGTATAAATTAATACAAGGCGTAATAATTCAAATACTGCTACAGCCGCTGCTGCTACATATGTTAATGCTGCCGCATTTAATACTTTACGAGCTTGACCGTACTCATCTGTCGATACGATACCAAGTGCTTCAATTTGTTGCATTGCACGTTTTGATGCATCAAATTCAACTGGCAATGTAACAAGTTGGAAAATAACACCTGCTGCCATTAAAATAATTCCTAGTAACAACAAACCAGACATTTGTGCAAATACACCAATTAGTACAAATACCCATGACATGTTTGAACCAAAATTAGCAACTGGCACTAACGAATGGCGTACACGCATGAAGTTATAATCTTTCGCATCTTGAATTGCATGTCCTACTTCGTGTGCTGCTACAGCTGTACCAGCAACTGAATGTCCATAATAGTTATCTGTTGATAATCGAACTGTTTTTGCGGTTGGATCGTAATGGTCCGACAAATGACCCGGTGTTTCTTCTACAGCTACATTGTACAATCCATTTTCATCTAAAATTTTCCGAGCAACTTCCGCTCCTGTCATACCTGAAGTTGAATAAACTTGTGAATACTTGCTATAGGCACTACGTACTTTTGACTGTGCATACAACGGTATGATCAAAATGATCGCGAAGTAAATTAAATAAAACATCATAAACCTCCATTGAAGTTTTAATTATAGTACTTCTCATTCTATTTTTTTCTTACACCATTGTCAATAAATAAACCTTACAATCCGTATCTTTATTTATACACATTATCTATCTTTAGAATGCAAGTTACTTCTCCGTTTCTCTCTCTCTCCTTTATACTTTCTCCACCCAACATACGTTAAAGTGAACAAAATAAGTCCTCCAGTAATGGTCATAAACCAAATGAGAGAGGGCGCAATCTCATCTTTTTTTACTGTATGAAATATTTTTTGTAAATCACCTTTAATAATCCCTAGTTGCATTTGTCCACCTTTTGTTTTTAACATAACGTTACGAAATTCATCCAAATAAGATAAATGTGCATTTACACGCTGCGCTTCGTTTTCTGGCAGGGCAATCATTAAACTCGGATAAATAATATTAAATTCATTTAAAAATGTATTTAGCGTTTGTTGGAACTGTCCATCATCTTCTTTTTTCATCGCTTTTTCTACTTGAGAAAAAGTATCCATAATCTTTCTTTCTCTTTCCATCCAAAGTGGCTGATATTTAGATACTTGTGCATCAACAGCAAGTTGTAACGCTAACATATTATCAACTTTAACTTGCCTATCTAAATCTTCCGCAAGAGATTGTTTCGCCTTATCGTATGCCAAAGAAACGACTCTAATTTGTCCCGGAGTTACTTTTGAATTATTTTCATTTTCCTTTGATAGAAACTGCTCTGAGAAATGGTGCAGTACTTGTATTGCCTTCTCATCTTCATTTTTCTTTACTAACTGTAAAGAGTCATCTAGCAATCCAGTTAGTTCACTCCACTCTTCAGCATATATACGTACTGGAAACATTATAATTAGAAATGCTATCAGTCCAATTAATGTTCTCTTCATCCCGGTCCCCCCTATAACTACTAGTACAAAATATGTGGAGTTGGACAAGAATAGAACAGAACAAAACCAAAAAATATATTATCTCTATGAAAACAAAAAAATTCTCTTTAGACAGAGAATTTTTTCTTTGAAACCCTTTTCTTTTTCACTAAATATTTATACACACCGTAACAAAGTATGCTTCCACTTAAAATCAATAATAAAATAACACATGCAGCATGCATAAAGAATTCTTCCGGTAGCATTAAAATAATCGGATCTGTTTCAATATCAAACATCCAATAATCATTGCTAAATAAAAGCTTATGAAATAATACGAAACTCTTTTCAAAATCAATGGCAATCGGTAACGTAAGAGCTATCGGAAAAAGAATTGTAAGAATCGCTCCGTGAAGTAAAAACTTTTCTTTTTCTTTTTTAGTAAATACGTTCCTCCTAATAAAGCAATTACAATCGTTCCATACATTATATATTGAATCTTTACTAAAATATTTTTAACATCCACAAAATGAATGCGACCATTTGTAGACATGTCTAATGTCGGCAATTGTAATGTACCTTCATAAAACGGAGATAAATATGTAATAAGCACATCATAGTTTCTTTTAATTTCATCTTTCGTCATATCCGCTAAGTCTGGAATATTTAAGAAATCAATTTCAAAATAATACAGCCATTTTCCATATACAACTACCATTGTCGCGAGAGCGAAAATAGAAAATGCTATGCTATATGAAACAACTAAAGTGATCAATCGATCCAATATGTTTATACCACTCTTATTTTTCTTCATTTTCTCCCCCTAAATGTCCTCACCATCATAAAGAAAACTGTTTTCGGCTCTCACGTAAGCAATAATAATATGTGATACACAGTACAACAATACTTAGCCAAAACGTAAAATAACCAATTTCCTCTACAAATAAATGCATAATTCCGTATCTCGGCATTTGCCAAAATAAATAATCAATTGCATCATTATGTAACGTCCATATGCCAGCTACAATGAAATGCCATTTTTTTATCCGATAAAACGGAGCATATAACACTCCCTGCACCGCCATTGCAAAATGAGATAACATTAACATATATCCCATAAGACCAATAGGACCTTTTACATAAATCATAATTGCATTTACAACAACCGCCCAAATACCATATTTTATTAAAGTAACTATCGCTAATGCCTCTATTAATCCCCAGTTCTTCTTTATCAAAAAAGCGATTAGAACAAAGACAAAAAAGAGACTCGCCATCGGGCTATCTGGTACAAACGGCCAAAATATTAGGGACGTTTCTTTTAATTGATTTCCATACCATATAAACCCGTAAATTGTGCCTAATATGTTAACAATCAATAAAAATAATAATACTGAGCGCTGTCTTAACATTGCATACACGTAAACCAATCTGTATGTCCAACACCTTTCAAGCAAAGTAATTCATTCACTAAATCCTACTCTATTATAACAAACTTCCTCTAACTAAATAGAAAAGCTGACTACAAAATTTTGCAGTCAGCTTTTCTATTATTTTTTATTATACTTTGCAACGAATTCCGAAAGCTTTTTCAGCTCTTCATCCGTTCCTTTAAATACACCTTTAGGCATTGCACCTTTACCATCTTTCGCAATTTTAGCGATTTCTTCCGGTTTTAAAGTTAAGTTTTGTAGAGCCGGTGCTGCTGCACCACCTTGTAAGTTGTCACCATGACATGTTAAACAAGTATTTTTTTGCATGAGTTTGTAGCCGTCATCATTTTTATCAACTGGTGCTGTTTTTACAATTGCTCCTTGCTTTTTTGCAGCTTCCCAATCATGGTGTGCTACAGATTCCCAAGTTAAGAAAATGATAGACGCAATTGCTAAAAGCATAAATCCAGTTGCTACTGGACGCTTAAATGGTGCTCTTTCTGGGCCACGATCAAGAAATGGTGCTAACAATAATGCTCCAAACGCGATACCTGGCATAATAAACGCACCAATTACAGTAAATGAACCCGAAGCATATGAATACTTTAATAACTGATACAAGAATAAGAAATACCAATCTGGAAGTGGTATATATCCGGCATCTGTCGGATCCGCCATTCTCTCAAGCGGTGACGGATGTGCCACTGTTAAACATAAATAACCGATTAAAAAAACTGCACCAACCATCCATTCTTTTAACAAGAAATTCGGCCAAAACGCTTCTGTTTTCCCTGGATATTCCGAATAATCTTTTGGAATATTTGGTTTCCGAGCTACTGGTACCCGAGAATCTCCTACAAACTTCATCCCTTTACCGCGATGCATAATCTCCCTCCTTTAGTTCTTTCTCCTTTAATTTAGCAATCTCTTATAGCGGACCGGAAATACCTTGTTTGCGAATCATGATGAAGTGGAAGGCCATTAAACCTAGAAGTGCTGCTGGTAAGAAGAAGACGTGAATAGCAAAGAAGCGAGTTAATGTTTGAGCGCCAACAATTTCGGAATGACCAGCGAGTAATGTTTTAATATAAGGACCAATGAGTGGCGTTTGCTCTGCAATTTGAATCCCTACTTTCGTAGCAAATAACGCTTTCATATCCCACGGTAATAAATATCCGGTAAAGCCAAGACCTAACATAACAAAGAAAATAAGAACACCAACAATCCAGTTTAACTCACGAGGCTTTTTATACGCACCTTGGAAGAAAACTCTGAGTGTATGTAAAAACATCATTACAATTACGAGACTAGCACCCCAGTGGTGCATACCACGAACAATTTGCCCGTAAGCAACTTCATTTTGTAAATAATAAACCGATTCCCAAGCGTTTTTAATATCAGGCACATAATACATCGTTAAAAACATTCCAGATAAAATTTGAATTACAGTAACGAAAAAGGTAAGTCCTCCAAAGCAATAGACGAATGCAGAAAAGTGATGTGCCGGGTTTACATGTTCAGGTACTTCATGATCAGCGATATCGCGCCATATTGGTGTAATATCTAATCGTTCATCTACCCAATCATAAATTTTATTTAGCATCTACTTTCCACCCCCTCTTGGCTTCGCTTTTCCTAAATACAACGTTCCATCTTTCACTTTAGACTCGTACACATCAAGCGGAGCAAGAGGCGGTGTGCCTTTAATGTTAACCCCATCTTTCGTATAACGACCCCCGTGACACGGGCAAAAGAATTGATTCGGATGTGCTTTGTCCGAATTCCAGTTAACTGTACATCCTAAATGTTTACATACCGGAGAGAACGCAACAATGTCTCCGCTTTCATCTTTATGAACCCAAGCTGATTTTGGCTCTTCAGACTTGTACCAACCATCAACCTGCTTCACCTTAAAGTCAAAACGCTTCGGCTCTGTTGTAATATCTTTTACTTGTGCAACAGCAACCATGTCCGTTCCCGCTTCTTTTCTTAACACCGGATCAAGCGCGAATCGCGTCATCGGCATTAAAATACCCGCTGCCATAAAGCCTCCTACCCCTGTAAGTGTGTAATTTAAAAACTGTCTTCTTGACACACGATGTTCTTTCTCGCTCACGAAAATTTCCCCCCTCTATCAGAAATTGTCCCCTCGTGAAAAATAATATAAAAAATAAAAACTAGGACACTATCATGATATAATACCCTCATGCACAGGTCAATATCATACTACTCATAATAATAAGAACTTTCTGTTCATTATTACTTTCCCCATCTTTCTTCTAACATTACCATAATATTTTTTATATGAGCGTGAATGACTTCTCTCTTCGCTTGATCACTAAATTGCTCTAACGCCAATGAAGGAAACCAAAATAAATCCCCTTGTAACTCTTGCATATCTTCTTTCCATGAAAAATCACTTGTAACATAAGCAATATGCTTAAAACCTTGGCTTTGCAAATGATCTGTCCACTCTTGCAAACGAGCTTTTTCTTTCTTTTGACTTTCTACTAAATACGTAAATGCAGGTAGTAAAAGCACTCTTCCTTTATATTCTCTTTCCAACTCCATACTCAACAATTCTATAAATTCACCTTGTTCTACTACCATTTTCATTTCTTTTGCTGCTGAAATTGATAAAAGAGGTATTACTCCTGTATCTACATACTCTCTTGCTTGCTCAAACTGTTCCACGTCTTTTACAATCCATTTCACATTTCTCCCCTCCCTCTAATCAAAATGACAGAACTTTCACTTTATATATATTAAACCATACTAAAAGAGGTAAAAAAAGAAAAACTACCCAAGTTAGGTAGTTTTTCTTAAAAAGAGTCTGAAATTTGTAAAAATTTAATAATCCAAATAAATTCTATAAAGTCTTTAACTCCGCTGTTAACCTATGAAACGCTTCCTTATCTTGCTTATCCAACGCTTCATCAATTTGTTTCAAAAGACGTTCTCTTCTAAACGAAAATACACTCTCTTCTAAAAATCTCTCTGCTAGTAAACGATCCTTTTCATTTACTTCAATATGCTTTGGTAAATATGGATTGTCTTCTAATACAGCTACATAATTTGCATTTTGGAACGATGATTTAAAGTTGAGTTGAATATAAATATCCTCATCTCGATTTAAACGAATATCATGAAACGACTTTTCAGCATCTGTTGTCATAACATTTTGTTTAAAAAAGTGAAACGGTGTGTCCTTCACGCAATTTGCTGACATCACTAAGCCACGCGGACAATATTTTGCATGCTCTACGAAGTGGACTTTATGCATTAATTGGTCGTGACTCATTAAATAATTTAAAATCCATACACATTCACGCTGTTTCAGTTGGTAGTTATTCAAAAACCATTTTACAAAATCCTTCTTCTCGTTTACAGAAACAGGGGTATTCATAGCAATTAAGTCCCTCCTCTGTCTTTCTCTTTTCTTTTTAGATTCAAGAAGCGGCATTCAGTTTCCTTCCAACTTATGAAAAATCCTCTAAATTATATAACAACTCTTCAATATGAATTTGTGTCGGGTCTAGTTGTAATAACTGAACAAACACTTCTTTGGCCTCTTTTCGCATTCCTTCTTCCAATAAGAAATAGCCGTACTCTTCCAAGAAGTCTGGATGATTCTTAAAAGAAGTATATGCACTTTCATAGTGTTTTAATGCATCCGAATACATTTCTAATTGTTTTTTTGCAAACGCAAGATCCCAAAGTAATTGTGTATCTTGCTCTCCACTATCAATAGCACGCTCTACAACTGTAATTAACTCTTCATACTTTTCTTGTCCTTTTAAGATATACGCATATTTTAATATTGCACCTAAATGTCCTGGATCTAACTCAAGCGCTTTTTGAAGTACTTCCTCTGCCTCTGCTACTTTTCCTAATTTAGCTGCAATGTTCGCTAATTCTACATAAAACGGAACAGCAAGCTCATCTACTTTAATTCCTTCATGAAGTGTTTCATAGCTTTCTTGAAGCATTCCTTCTTTTTCATAGCTTTTCGCTAAATACATGTATAGTGATGCATACTCAGGGTCTAATTCTTTTAGTTCTTGCCAAGCACCAATTGCTCTTTGATATTCTTCTCCTTGATATAATGTGAACGCATATCCAAATAAGGAGTGAATATCTTTTTGTTCCTCTAAGCCTGCTTCATAGTAAGAGATCGCCTCTTCCCAGTTTCCAATCGCACTTAACGTTTCTGCAAGGCGAAGTGCAATGACAACACCACCCATTACTTTATGCTCCGCTAATAGCGACTCGTAATAAGTGATCGCCTTTTGTTCTTCACCTTTACTACTATATAATTCTGCTAATCCAAACGTAATAACAGGCTCTTCAGGCATGATTTCTTTCGCCTTCAATAGTTTTTGCTCTGCTACATCATCAAAACCTTGCATTTGGAATAAATCCGCAACAAGTAATAACGATTGAACATATAAATCATCATTTTCTGGAATATCATGAAGTACTTCAATTGCTTCATCTTCTTTGTCTAAATCAATATATAATTCTGCTAAAAATACCGTAAATTCACTTTCTTCCGGATATAATAAACGTAAGTCTTCAGTAATTGCTAACGCCTCATCCGTAAATCCGAGTGTATGATAGTAGCGAGCGATATCATACTTCTCTTCATCATTCGCAACTTGTAATTGTTCTTTTAATAATTGTAATCCTTTTTCCGCTTCACCATTTTCAATATATGTAACAGCCTGTTCAAACTTTTGCATAAACGTCTCCTTTAATTCAAAAAATATTTCTCTTCTGTTCACTTATCATAAGCAACTAGGTGTAAGAACGCAACCTTTTGAGTGAACTGCCTCTTCCTATACTTTCTCTTATAGCGCAGCTAATTGTTCAAAAAAGTTCGGATACGATACAGAGACCGCATCGCTATTCTCTATTTTTACTTCTCCATCTATAATACAAGATGCGATTGCTAGCATCATCCCAATACGATGATCGCCGTGACTATTAACAGCATTTCCTTTTAAATTTTGTTTACCATATATAATCATACCATCTGGTGTAGCTTCAATTTTCGCACCTAATTTGCCTAATTCATCTACAACAGTATCGATACGGTTTGTTTCTTTTACTTTTAACTCCTCAGCGTCTTTAATAACAGTAATTCCTTCTGCCTGCGTTGCCAATAAAGCAATTACAGGAATCTCATCAATTAACCTTGGAATAAGCGATCCACCAATCTCTATTCCTTTTAGTTTCGATGTTTCAATCGTAATATCCCCGCACGGTTCAAACTCTTCGTTTCTAATATTATCGATAGAAATAAGTGCACCCATCTTTGTTAAAACATCTAAAATCCCTGTTCGCGTTGGATTTAAACCGACATTTTCCAATACAAGCTTACTTTTTTGGACAATTGCACCAGCTACTAAGAAAAATGCAGCCGAAGAAATATCTCCTGGAACTTCTATGTCTGTCCCTCTAAGTTGTTGGCCACCTTGTAATGACACGGTACGTTCATTAACATCTACTGTACAACCGAATGCACGTAACATCCTCTCTGTATGATCACGAGACTGCATAGGCTCTGTTACTGTAGTTACACCTTCTCCTTGCAAACCTGCAAGTAAAACTGCTGATTTCACTTGTGCACTTGCTACTGGTGAATGGTAATGCATACCTTTCACCTTTCCACCACGAATAGATAAAGGTGTATATTGTCCATTTTCTCTACCATCAATTTGAGCGTTCATCTTACTAAGCGGGTCTGTAACACGTTTCATAGGGCGTTTTCCAATTGATGCATCACCGATTATCGTACTATAGAACGGCGTATTAGCTAAAATCCCAAGCATAAGACGAATAGTCGTCCCTGAATTCCCCACATCTAATACTTCTTTCGGTTCTTGTAAATTATGTAATCCTTTACCGTAAATCGTGACATCGTTACCACTCTGTTCAATCTTGACACCTAGTTTTTGAAAACATGCAATTGTACTTAAACAATCTTCTCCTAATAAAAAATTTGATACTTTTGTCGTCCCTTCTGCTATCGCCCCAAACATAACAGAGCGATGCGAAATAGATTTATCTCCTGGAACAACAATTTTCCCATTCAAACTATTTTTTCGTCCTACTAGTTTCAAAATGTATCCTCCTCACATTTTAAATAAGTTATATGTACAATAGTTCTTCTTATACGTCTACTTCTATTGTAACGTTTTCTTTCTTGAACGTGCAAACAACTCCCCTTATTACAGTTCAAATAAAAAAGACTCCTATACTAGGAGCCTTCACTATTTATTAAGAATACGTCTCTTCTTTTTTCACTTGTTCTTTTACAAGTTCCGTAAGCAACTCAATAATCTCAGCATTTTCTTCTTTAAGCCCAACAGTAATACGAATACCATCATGTATACCAAATGCAGCACCAGAACGAACGATATATCCTTTTTTCATTAATCGTTCGAAAGCTTCATTACCAGGTATACCGAGCTTCAAGAAAATAAAATTCGTTTGGGATGGATAGTAGAATACGTTATATTCCTTACAAAATGCATAATATTGATTTAACCCTTCGGCATTTTTCTTCACGCACTCTTGTAAAAACTGTTGATCTTCTATTGCCGCTAATGCTACTGCTTGGGCGATAGTTGATGTGTTAAATGGCAGTCTCGCTACCTCTAGCTGCCCTATAAGCTTTGCATCCCCAATCGCATATCCAATACGAAAAGCAGCTAATCCATATGCTTTTGAGAATGTGCGTAGCACCATAAGATTTTCGTATTTTTCAAGAAGAGGCAATGTTTGCGGAAAATCTTCTGCCCCAGCATATTCATAATATGCTTCGTCCATAATAACGAGCACTGACTTTGGAACTGATTCTAAAAATGAAAGTAATTTTTGTTTTTCTACATATGTACCTGTCGGGTTATTCGGATTACAAATCCATACAATCTTCGTTTTGTCATCTACTTGTTGTAACATCGCATCTAAATCGTGAATGCCATCTTTAAGTGGTACTTCACGAACTTCCGCTCCTTCAATAACAGCATGGTGATGGTATTGCGAGAACGTAGGGTTCGCCATTACAACATTTGTTCCATTATGTAGCAAAGCACGACTAATCATTTGAATGACTTCATCTAGCCCACTACCAAATAAAAGTTGTTCCGCTTTTACACCTAAATGCTCTGCTACTTTCTCCCGAAGTTCAAAAGCCGCCCCATCCGGATAGAGTGCATATTGATTGGCTAACGAAGTTAATGCTTCTGTCACACGCGCAGAGCAGCCAAATGGGTTTTCATTCGACGCTAACTTCACAATTTTTGACAATCCATATTCTCTTTTTACTTCTTCAATATTTTTCCCAGGTACATATGCTCTCAAAGTTAACAATTGCTCTTTTACTCTCACTTTTCTTCCCCCAGTCATTGATATGATTTATAATTCCTTACTGTCATCTTTAATCATAACCGTCACCATTACGAGAATACCTCTACATATGCATTTCATACCTGTTCTACAACTTTTCTAGACCATATCCTTTTGAAATGCTTCTAACGCAATATGAACAGTCTCATCTGAAATAGATACGACATTCACTACCCCATATTCCTGCATAAGTACCATATGAATTGTTCCTGCATTCGCTTTCTTATCTTGTTTCATCAGTTGAACGAGGAGCTCTACATTCAAATCACTTGGCATTTTTGGATAGCCGTATTTCAAGAACCACTGCTTCATCTCTTCATAAGCAAGATCAACCTTGTACACTTGCTCACTTAAAAATAAGGCAAATAACATCCCAACCGCTACTCCGTCACCGTGAGTAATATTTCCATATCCTAACTCTTTTTCAAGAGCATGTCCTAACGTATGCCCAAAATTCAAATGGGCACGTACACCTTTTTCTGTTTCGTCTTGCGACACAATGTTCGCTTTCACAGGAATTGCCTTCGTTAATATGTGAATTAATTTTTCATCACGAAGATCCGTTAATGTTTGCACTTCTTCTTTTAACCAATGATATAGCTTTACATCACCAATAAGAGCATGCTTTATCACTTCTGCATAACCTGATCTCCACTCTTTTTCAGGAAGCGAATGTAAAAATGGCGTATGATATACAACAGCTTCTGGCTGATGAAACGCACCAATCATATTTTTTCCTAGTGGATGATTAATTGCTACTTTCCCGCCTACTGCGCTATCGTGAGCTAATAAAGTCGTTGGAACTTGGACAAAGCGAATACCACGCATAAACGACGCGGCAACAAAGCCAGCTAAATCCCCAATCATCCCGCCTCCAAGTGCGATAATTAAAGAATTTCTATCTAATTTATTTTCAAGAGCCGAGGTGTGAGCCGCATAAAAATTTTCAAAAGACTTCTCTTTTTCACCACTCGGTACAACAAACGAAAACACGTCCTGCTCTACTTGTAATGCATCAACAACTGTCTGTAAATGTAGTGATGAAACAGCTTCATCAGAAATGATCATTATGTTAGATACAGCAGGATTCATCTTTTGAATAAGCGTTGTTAAATGTGACAACGCTTCTTTTCCAACATGTACATCATATTCTTTTGATTTCGTTTGAATATGTATGTTCTCCATTAAAATCCCCTCGCATATTCATTATGTTTCTCAATATTTTCACGTATAAGATCGATACGATCTAATCCAAATTGTTCAATTAAAGCTGTCGCGAGCTCCCAAGCGACAACAGCTTCAGCCACAACGCTAGCTGCCGGTACTGCACAACTATCTGAACGTTCAATACTCGCTGTAAAAGGTTCTTTCGTATCAATATCAATACTTTGAAGCGGTTTATATAATGTCGGTATCGGTTTCATCACACCACGCACAATAACCGGCATACCAGTTGTCATACCACCTTCTACTCCACCTGCATTGTTCGTTTTTCTTCTGTACCCTTGCACTTCATCCCAAAGAATTTCATCATGCACTTCACTTCCAGGTCTATGCGCAGATTCAAAACCAATTCCAATTTCAACACCTTTAAAAGCGTTAATACTCATAATTGCCGCTGCTAATTTTGCATCTAATTTTCTATCATAATGTACATAGCTACCTACTCCAATTGGCATCCCTTCTACAACTACTTCAACAATACCGCCGATAGAATCACCATTTGCCTTCGCATCATCAATTGCTTGCATCATCTTTTTACCGACCTCTTCATCTAAACAACGTACAGGAGATGCTTCTGTAGTACTTTGTAATTCCGCAATAGAGTTATACGTAATATTTTCTGCCTGTACACCACCAATTTCGACAACATGTCCCGCTACTTGTATACCTAATTCCGCTAATATCTTTTTTGCAACTGCACCGGCTGCAACACGAACTGTCGTTTCACGTGCTGAAGAACGCTCTAATACATTCCTCATATCTCTATGACCATATTTAATCGCACCATTTAAATCTGCGTGTCCAGGTCTAGGTTTCGTAACTTGCCTTTTCATTTCTTTCTCTTCCTGCTCAGTTAACGGCTCTGCGCCCATAACCTTTGTCCAATGGGTGAAATCACGATTTTCAACAACAAGTGCAATTGGGGATCCCATCGTCTTCCCATGCCTAACACCACTTACAATTTGCACTTGGTCTTTCTCAATTTGCATGCGTCTACCGCGCCCATATCCTTTTTGTCTTCTAGCTAATTCTTCATTTATATCATTCGCTACTAAAGATAATCCTGCCGGAACACCTTCTAAAATTGTCGTAAGTTGCGGACCGTGGGATTCACCAGCTGTAATATATCGCATACGTTATTCCTCTTTTCGCATATGTATTTATCCCGCTACATAAAATAGCAATGGTATCTTTCATCATTCTATAAGAAAACATTGAAATTATATAGCAAATCGACTATTTGCTTTATCCTACTTGTAATCATTCTATCATTTTCATAACGGTATACCTTTTACTTTACATACCAATATATCATAACAGTCCTAACTTCGTAACAAATCAAAATAAAAAAAGTGCAAGAAGAATACCCCTATTCTTCTTGCACTTTTTACTATTATCACAGTTATTAAAGCGTTTACAAATTATTTCAAAATAATTAGTAAATCCATTGATTCATTAATTTTGAGTAGTCTACTAATTCTTCTTCCTTAAAGAAAATAGCAATCTCGCGCTCTGCACTTTCTAAAGAATCCGAACCGTGGATAATGTTTTTCGCAACAGTTACACCGAAATCTCCACGAATTGTTCCAGGAGCAGCTTCATGTGGTCGTGTTTTACCCATCATATTACGTGCTGTATCTACTACACCTTCACCTTGCCATACCATTGCGAATACAGGGCCAGATGTAATAAAGTCTACTAATTCACCAAAGAAAGGTCTTTCTTTGTGCTCACCGTAGTGTTGTTCAGCAATTTCAGGAGTCACTTGCATTAATTTTGCACCAACTAATTGAAAGCCTTTTTTCTCAAAACGAGCTACGATTTCCCCAATGAAGGCACGTTGTACACCGTCTGGTTTTACCATTAGAAATGTTTTTTCCATAAAAAATCTCTCCACTTCTGAATTATGTATGTAATTGTATATCCCCACACACATATTAACACCCTTATCACAATTGTGCAATAGTTTTGAAATAGAGAGATTATTTTATTTTTTAGAAAAAACACTAAAATTTTCGTTTTCCAATATACTTTGCGACATTTTGCAAAGCATACTTCGCCTGTCCACGAGGGAGTGGTTTTATTATTTCTAATGCTTTATGTAAATAACGTTCACTAAACGAAAATGCTTTATCAATAGCTTCGCTCGCTTTAATATCATCAATAATTTCTTTCATTTCACTCGCTACTGTATTTTCATTCACAGAAATAATTTTCTCACGAAGAACTGGATCTTCCATGGCATACAAAGCAGGTAATGTAATGTTACCTTGTAGTAAATCACCACCAGCAGGCTTTCCAAGCTTCTCTTCTGTCGATACGAAATCTAAAATATCATCAATAATTTGATAAGACATACCAACAAAATATCCATACCAAAATAGACGATTTACAGTATCACGATTAGCACCAGCAGCAATCGCTCCCAACTGACAACTCGCGGCGATTAACAATGCTGTTTTTCGTTTTATCCTTCTTAAATACGTTCTTAAATTTTGATCATAGTTATACTTATCTTTAATTTGTTCGATCTCACCTTTACAAACTTCTAAAATTGTATGAGACAACGCTTGATGTGCATCTGGAATTTCTATATTTGTTATACATTCAAGAGACTTCGCAAACAAGTAGTCCCCTGTATACATTGCAATACGATCTCCCCATTTCGCATTCACTGTTGCGCTACCGCGTCGTAAAAACGCAGCATCAATGACATCATCGTGAACAAGAGAAGCCATATGAATAAGTTCTAATGCAACCGCAACATGCTTAATTGCATCTAACTTATAATCACCAAATTTCCCTGCAAGCAAAACAAAAACAGGGCGAATCCGCTTCCCACCTGCTTCAATAAGCTGTAATGCCGCTTCTTCTACTAACGGCTGCTCAGAAGCAACTGTCTTCTTCAATTCTTTTTCTATAACATTAATATCCGATCGTAAAAAAGAGTACATAAGTTGTAACTTCATATTGTTCACCTTAACCTAAAACGTCTTTTTCTATTTTGATTCTGGTTTAAAACCTAAATGCATAGCTGCTACACCAAAAGTAAATGGTTTCACTTGCACATTCTTAAGCCCAGCTTCTTCAAACATACTCGCTAACTCTTTCATCCCTGGGAATGTACTAGCGGATTCCTGAAGCCATGAATATTCTTTATAACTTTTTGCAAACATCTTTCCAAATAACGGCATGATATATTTAAAGTATAAGACATACCCTTGACGAAAACCAATCATTGTTGGTTGGGATGTTTCTAAGCAAATTACTTTTCCACCAGGCTTTACTACACGCGTCATTTCTTTTAATACTTGCATGTAATCCGGAACGTTACGTAGCCCAAAACCAATCGTTACATAATCAAACGTATTATCTTCAAAAGGAAGTTCCATTGCATTTCCATGCATAAGTTCTACTTGCTTTAATTCTAAAGCTTCTACCTTTTGTTTACCGACAGCTAGCATATTTTCGCTAAAATCTAAACCGTAAACCTTTCCATTTTCCCCTACAGCTCCTGCTAGCGCAATTGTCCAATCAGCTGTTCCGCAGCAAACATCGAGTGCCTTACTCCCGGGTTTCACATCCATAATTTGCATCGTTTCTTTGCGCCATACCTTATGCCTTTGAAAACTAATTACAGAATTCATCACATCGTATTTATCAGAAATTTTCTCAAATACGTCATGTACTCTTTCTTCTTTTGATTGTTGCATGCTCGTACCTTCTTCCAATGTAAAGTTGCTTATGTCCTTGATTTATCTCTTAACATAGAAATTATTTCATTAACTTCTGTATGATTCTCTAAAAATTTTTCTTCCTGCTTTTTCATTTCCATAAGCCATTCATTAATAACTGTTTCCAGCTTTTTATCATCATCCAATGAGATTTTTTGAACCGCTTGAAAAACAGGCGAATTTTGTTTATCAGCATACAATTGACACTCTTTTTGAAGACGATTTTTTCCTAATACATAAGTTATATATGGTTTCCAATTGGATAAATGAAAATGATCACATGTTTTTTGCAACAGCGCAGATTCAATTATTACTACACTTTCCATTATGTCTTGAATCGTCACATGGGCTTTTTGATATAGCATAATTTTATGCTCATTAATCTCCTTAATTCCTTCAGCAAGTGCGCGAATTAAGATAATATCACAATTCATTGACAATAAGTAATAGTATAGACCACTATAATAATCGCCTGCAAGCACTGTCAATTGACGACGCTTATGGAATCCACTCGTCTCTTCGTTTGCTTTATTTGATACTTTTTCATGTGTATCAAGAGCAATTTGTACAAGCATAATCGTTACTACATAATGATCAATTTGTTCTTTATGTATATTTGCATCCTTTAATGCACCGTATAACAGCGCTATTTTTTCTTCATCAATAAATGGTTCTTCAATATAGTTTATAAAATAAGGATGGCGTAATTTCTCCATCAATTTCTCTTTAATACCCGCATACCCTCCGTAGATGTCACACACAAAAAATCACCCTTGTTTTCTAATTCATAAAATTTATTATAACACATACATTCTATTTTCTATAATCAAAACTTGGCTACTTCTGCCAAACCGTCACCGAATACATCCTCAACTTTCATTCATACGAATCATCTTCATCACTAACAACTACAAACATTCATTTCCACAAAAGGCAGAAATAATTTTCAACCTTTATATTCTTGCTCTTTCATACTAAAACTATATCATTTTTTTGCATATAAAAAAAAGAAAAGCAGTTTCCCGCTTTTCTTTACTTCGTCTTAATAAACGATAAAATTTCACTACGTGCTGCTGCATCATTTTCTAACACGCCGCGCACTGCAGTCGTTACTGTTTTTGCACCAGGCTTTTTCACACCACGCATCGTCATACACATATGCTCTGCTTCTACTACTACCATTACACCATGCGGCTCTAGTACTTCCATAATAGAGTTAGCTACTGTTGATGTAATACGTTCTTGTAGTTGCGGACGACGCGCAATTGTGTCTACAGTACGAGCTAATTTACTTAGTCCCGTTACTTTTCCACCTTGCGGAATATATGCAACGTGAGCAACTCCATAAAAAGGAACAAGATGATGCTCACACATCGAATAGAATGGTATATCTTTTACTAGTACAAGCTCTTCGTGATCTTCTCCGAATACTTTGTGTAAATGCTCTTTTGGATCCTCATGCATCCCTGAGAATACTTCTGCGTACATTTTCGCAACACGTTTCGGTGTATCAAGTACTCCCTCGCGATTTGGGTCGTCTCCGATTGCCTCTAAAATAAGACGTACTGCGTGTTCAATTTGTTCTAAATTAACTTTTGCCATCCGCTAGCCCTCCCGAAAAACCTAAAAGTGATACGAACACATTCTAGCATATTTATGTTTTTAAAAGCAAAAAGAAGAGTTTCCAAAAAGGAAACTCTTCTTCCCTGTTAATATGTAAGGATTATTTAACCGCATCTTTTAACGCTTTACCAGGTTTGAATGCAGGTACTTTACTTGCAGCGATTTCAATCTCCTCACCTGTTTGTGGGTTACGACCTTTACGAGCCGCACGCTCACGAACTTCGAAGTTACCGAATCCGATAAGTTGTACTTTATCACCTTGTTTTAAAGCTTCTAAGATAGAATCAAAAACAGCGTCCACTGCTTTTGTTGCGTCCTTTTTAGAAAGGGAACTTGCTTCTGCAACAGCATTGATTAAATCTGTCTTGTTCATGCCATTCACCTCCTCCCAAAGATAAGACTGTATAATGATCATAAAATGAGTCTTACTTTCATTTGTAGGCAATTTTTACAAATTCTATACTACAAAGATGTAGATAAATCATTATCAACGCCTATATTATACGATTCTCCTTTATAATTCAATATTTTTAAGGAAATTGTTACTCTTAAAATGTGAAAATCTGATGAAACTTGACAATTTACAACAAAGTATTAGATAATGACTGTTTATTTTACTATTACATAGTCCAAAACAAAAAAAATCCCTCTACAATTAGAGGGATTTTTTCTTATAATATAATCGCAATCAATCCGCCAGACCCTTCATTAATAATTCTTTCTAGCGTTTCTTTCAATTTATAACGCGCATTTTCTGGCATTAGAGATAGTTTCGCTTGAATTCCCTCTCTAACAATCGAGCTAAGAGAGCGCCCAAATATATCAGAATTCCAAATTGATAACGGATCATCTTCAAAATCTTGCATCAAATAACGAACTAGTTCTTCACTTTGTTTTTCAGTACCGATAATCGGTTCAAATGTTGATTCTACATCCACTTTAATCATATGAATAGACGGCGCAACCGCTTTTAATTTAACACCGAACCTTGAACCGTGACGAATAATTTCCGGCTCATCTAAGCTCATATCAGCTAATGCAGGCGCTGCTACTCCATATCCGGTTTGCTTTACCATACGCAGGGCATCCGCAACTTGGTCATACTCTGTTTTCGCATGAGATAAATCGAGCATAAGCTTCAATAAATGATCTTTCCCTCGAATTTCTACTCCTACTACTTCTTTTAAAATTTGATCATACAATTCATCTGGCGCATATAAATCAATCTCCGCCACACCTTGCCCCATATCGATGCCAGCTAGACTTGCTCGATCTATAAATTCATATTGACTAAACTGCCAAACGACACGGTCCACATCACGAAGACGTTTTATATCCTTTACAGTCTCTTGAACTGCTTCCTGATAACTTTGGCGTAACCAATGTCCTTCATTTAGCACCATTACCCAGCTTGGAAGGTTTACATTCACTTCTAAGACCGGGAACTCAAATAACGCTTCCCGAAGTACATTATACACATCTGTTTCTCTTAAACTCTCTACACTCATCGCAATTACTGGAATATCATATTCTTCTGATAAACTTTGACGTAACTGCTCTGTTTCTGGATGATATGGCTGTACAGTGTTGATAATCATAATGAAAGGCTTTCCTACTTCTTTTAACTCATTTACAACGCGTTCTTCTGCCTCTATATAATCTCTTCTTGGAATTTCACCAATTGTTCCATCTGTTGTAATAACGACACCAATTGTTGAATGCTCTTGAATTACTTTACGTGTTCCGATTTCTGCAGCTTCATGGAATGGAATAGGCTCTTCATACCAAGGAGTATTAATCATGCGTGGGCCATTCTCATCTTCATAGCCTTTTGCTCCTGGAACCGTATACCCAACACAATCTACTAATCGAATATTCACTTCAAGACCTTCATCTACTTCAATAGAAACCGCTTGGTTTGGAACAAACTTCGGTTCCGTCGTCATTATTGTACGACCAGCAGCACTTTGAGGCAATTCATCCTGCGCTCTTTGACGGTCTGACTCATTTTCAATATTTGGAATAACAACAAGTTCCATAAATTTTTTTATAAATGTTGATTTCCCTGTTCGAACAGCTCCTACAACTCCAAAATAAATATCACCGCCTGTGCGTTCCGCAATATCTTTAAAAATATCTACCTTTTCCAAGTGATTCCCTCCCTCAATATTTTTGGGAATAATTCCGCGTTTATAGTCAACTAATACCTTCTCTAACGTTGCCTATAATATCTGATATAATATAATGGTATTCTAGAAGTTCGGACAATATATCATATAATTTTGTCCAATTTCATATGACTATTTAAAAATACCTTTTGTTTGCATCACAAGTTGTATAACATAAAAAACCTTTCTTCTAGAACTTATTCACTAAAAGAAAGGTTCATGACTTATGATTTTAAAAAAATTGGTTCTCCGTCTTTCACTGTATACGGTAAAGAATATGCAGGTACAAATGGGGAATCTTTCGATAATATATTCCGAATATCTTCTCCTTCCTTAAATTGTCCTTCATTTTTTTTCAACGCTTCATATAAGTCGATTCTATAATCAACAAACACTTCACCTTTTTCATTGATTATAAGAGGGAGCCCTTTTCCAGAATATGGACTTTTTATTTGCGGTACATCCTTATATCCTAGTTTTTTAAAATCTAATTCATAGACACCATCTGCAATTACTTTTTTAAACGGTGGATATTGATGTTCATCACGATACATCCTTAACTTTAATGCCACTTCTTGAATTTGTTCCGCCATCCTAACATCAATTAACTTTACTGTCGGATTTGTTTCAACATCTATTAATACATATTGATAAACTCCCCCGCTTTCATACGCATTCCCTGGTGCCTCTTGTATGTATCTCGGAGCAATTTTTTGAAAATCAATTGGGTATTTTTGATAAATCGGCGTACTCATATCACGCGTCTTAATTGGCAATAAACCATTCGTTTGTTCCTTATATGTAGTAATAGCTTTTTGAACAACTTGTAACTGATCTTCATAAGGAATCGCATTTTGTTTCATATTTTCTTTCGGATACATACACCCTGTTAAAATGCTCATGCAACAAAATATTAAAATAATATGGATTTTTTTCACTGACAATCACCTTTTCATGCGAGTATAGATTGTTCCCTATAACGTCCTTTATTGTTCCACAGGCCCACTAAATACAACAAGAAAAATAACAATCCCCGACACAATCATGAGGGTGTAAGCTACTAACGCTGTAATCCCTTTCAGAAATTTATTCTTCATTTTATGTCTACTTAATAAAATAAAAGCTACTGCAACAAACATAAATCCCATTGCCCCTAAGGAAAACCACATTTTTATAAGCCCTTCCGACATATATACACCCCTTTACTTTTAATCTATTTTTATACTATTTTAACAAATTAAAATCTTTAAACAAATACAATTCACCATTTTACTGCAAATTAACAAAATTTATGTACAAAAATAAAACCGAAGCGCATTATTTTGCGCTTCGGTTGACCAAATATGCCCTTAACAGCTCTATTCCCATTCTTTCATGACTATCATATGCATTCGCTAAACTCTTTGTTTCTCATATTTTACTTTTTAAACATTTTACTTAACGAACCAAAATCAGCGGGCATATTATTGTTAATGATTGCTTTTACAATTTGATCCTCTTGCTCTTTCGGCACTTCACGTCCTGCCATTAGAGCAACTTGATGAATCAATTGGCGAAGCACTGTCTCATCACGTAGGTTCGCATTTTGAACAGACGACGCTAATTTAAAAATATCTTCTTTATTCACTTTCGCTTCTTTTTCAATGTTATTAAAAATGTTGTTATCCATTCTTTTCACCCTCTCCTCAAGTTACTCTTCATCCTATGCAGAAATGAAAAATTGGTGAAAAGACCCATAAAAAAATAAAAGACGGTAGAAGTACGAAATGTACTTCTACCGCTTTCTTTATAACAAATCAGGTATCGCTTCAACTTCATGTTTTCGAACACGTCCCATCAATGAGCCTACTGCATCTTTCACATTATTCCCATTGAACAGCACGTCATATAAAGCAGCTGTAATTGGCATTTCAACTTCCATTTTCTCTGCCAATTCATGAGCAGCTTTCGTTGTTCGTACACCTTCTACAACCATACCCATACTTTCTAGCACTTCTTCTAAAGAGTGCCCTTTTCCAAGCATATTTCCAGCGCGCCAATTTCGGCTATGCACACTTGTACAAGTTACAATTAAATCTCCCATACCAGTTAGACCAGCAAATGTTAACGGATTTCCGCCCATTTTTCTTCCTAAACGAGCAATCTCTGTTAAACCACGTGTCATTAATGCCGCTTTTGCATTATCACCTAATCCAAGACCATCTGTTATCCCAGCAGCTAATGCGATAATATTCTTTAACGCACCACCAAGCTCAACTCCAACGATATCCGGATTTGTGTATACACGGAAATAGCTATTCATAAACAGATCCTGCACTTCTTCAGCCGCTTCCATACGCTTTGCTGCAGATGTAACAGTTGTCGCTTGACGTAAACCGACTTCTTCAGCATGACTCGGTCCAGACAGTACAACAACATCTTTGATCAAGTTCTCTGGAATTTCTTCCTCAATCACTTCCGAAATACGTTTTGACGTACCTGGTTCGATTCCTTTACTCGCATGAATCCAAGTAATCGGTTCTGTAACAATTTCTTTCATTTCTTGTAATACATCTCGGTACGCTTTCGTCGGTACTACTAGTAGTACTGTATTTACATCTACTAATGCTTCTTCTAAAGAAGAGTAGGCTACGATTGTGCTTGGCAATGCAATCCCTGGAAGATATTTACTGTTCTCATGTTTTGTATTAATTTCATTCATGAGTTCAGGACGGTTTCCCCAAATACGTACATCATGCCCATTGTCAGCTAATACCATCGCTAACGCTGTTCCCCAGCTACCTGCTCCTATTACTGTGATTTTTGTCATAAAATCACATCCTCTCCATTAGTCTCTTGCTCGAGCGATAATGTGAATCGGCGTTCCTACAAAACCGAACGCTTCACGTAAACGATTCTTTAAGAAGCGCTCATATGAAAAGTGCATTAATTCTGTATCATTTACAAACACAACAAATGTCGGTGGTTTTACCGCAACCTGTGTCGCATAGAAGATTTTCAGACGGCTACCATTATGAGTCGGCGTTGGATTCATCGCTACCGCATCCATAATTACATCGTTTAATACGTTCGTTTGTACACGGATGCTATGGCTTTCATTTACCTCATTGATAACCGGTAATAACGTTTGTGTACGTTTTTTCGTTTTCGCAGATAAGAATACAATCGGTGCATAATCCAAGAATTGGAAATGAGCACGGATGTTTTCTTCAAATGCTTTCATTGTTTTTTCATCTTTTTTCACTGCATCCCATTTGTTTACAACGATAATAACAGCTCGTCCTGAATCATGAGCATATCCAGCGATTTTTTTATCTTGCTCAATAATTCCTTCTTCTCCGTCTAAAACAACTAAAACAACGTCAGAACGTTCAATCGCTCTAAGTGCACGAAGTACACTATACTTTTCTGTACTTTCGTATACTTTTCCTTTTTTACGCATACCAGCTGTATCGATGATTACATAATCTTGATCATCTTTGCTATATGGTGTATCAACAGCATCACGCGTCGTTCCTGCTATATTACTTACAATTACACGTTCTTGACCAAGAAGCGCATTTACAAGTGATGATTTCCCAACGTTTGGACGTCCAATTAAAGAGAAACGGATTGTTTCATCGTCATACGCTTCTTCTTCAATCTTTGGAAAATGATTTGCAGCTTCATCTAACAAATCACCAAGTCCTAAACCGTGTGTACCTGAAATCGGGAATGGCTCGCCAAATCCTAACGCATAAAAATCATAAATATCACTACGCATTTCTGGATTATCAACCTTATTTACCGCAAGTACAATTGGTTTTTTAGAACGATATAAAATTTTAGCAACTTCTTCATCCGCTGCAGTTACACCATCGCGACCATTCGTCATAAAAATGATAACATCTGCTTCATCAATCGCTACTTCCGCCTGTTGACGAATTTGTGTCAAGAACGGCTCGTCTCCAATATCAATTCCACCTGTATCTATAATGTTAAACTCATGATTTAACCATTCTCCCGCACTATAAATACGGTCTCGCGTTATACCTGGTATATCTTCTACGATTGAAACTCTTTCTCCAACAATTCTATTGAAAATAGTAGATTTCCCTACGTTCGGGCGGCCTACTATCGCTATTACTGGTTTCGGCATATACTTTCATCCTTTCAACTTGCTTCTGTTTATTATGTAAAAAACCCTTCTTTGTGCAAGAAGGGATTTGCATTCCAGAATAATTCTCAACGTATCAAAACACCTCATATTATACCACACGTTGCTAATGTTTCACAATAATATATACATTCTCTTGTAAGCGATGCGCAATACCATCTAAAATCGCCTCTAAATTATTTGCAACAAATTCTAATTCCTCTGTCGATTCACAAGTAAACAAAGGAGCACCACCTGCAAATTTCTCCGGTTTTGTTGTAATAACCGCGAGAATAACACTTTCTAACATCATCTCTTATCTCCCCTTCCTTTCGGAGCTTCTGATGACATATGAACGGCACTCTCTAATGTTGGTACATTTCCAATTACCCCTATCGCTTTTTCTGCATCCTGATCTTGCGGCAGAACAAAAACCCCAACTCTCCCATCCTCTAAATCACGCTTCGCTAACGGTACAAGTGCCGGCGTTCCAGAATCTCTATATATTCCTAAAGCAACAGAAACATCATGTAAAATCGCTTGACGTTGTCCTAGGTTCGAGATTGTAACCATCGCATCTATCGATTTCGGTTTTAAAATAAATCCCATCCCATATTTCATAATTTCTTCTTGCCTTGCCGGCAATCCAATATTCATAATGTAAATATTGTCAATATAAAGTCCCGCTCCTTCAAAACGAAGTGGAACGTGCTCAATTTCTACAAGATCATGAAGCCTTTTACCTGACATTAATTTTCTCGCAATTAAAAAACTTATCATACCAGTAATTACCCCGGCAATCCACGAATGGAATCCTATATACGCAAACGTTGTTACAAACGACGTTAACATCGCCAAATAGTTACGACTTTCAAAAACTAATGCAATCCCTTCAATGTATGTATTACCACGTGGTACGAGCTCATATCCATCTAATTGTTGAAGCGTATTTCTTTCCATATTACGCACATCACGAAATTGCGTCGCCGCTAACGTAAGAAATGTAATTGCAGAAAAATCTTTTTTCAAAATAGACGGAATCGCAATTGCCCCTAAGGCAGCCGCAATTAATCCCATCGCGATATGAATAATTTTCCCGTGAAGCCTCGTCGGATATTGCCTCGTATCGGTACGAAGCATTAACACCCTAGTTACCGTCCCGGCAATTACGCCACATAAAATGGCTGGTGTATATTCAGTCATGTATTACCCTCGCCCTTCTTTTACGCGTTTTCCTCTTAAATTGTTCCATATATACTGATACTTTTGTAATCCATAGTAAAATCGCCATAAATAAAGTAGAAACAGCGACAACATCAAAAAAGGCTAAACTACCATATTCATAAGGAAAATGTAATTTATGAAAAATAAGCGTCACCAACAATTCTCCTTGTAACATCCCTATATACAAGGTGCACAATCTTAATATGCGATCCCCGTACAATAAAATTGATGCATACACAAGTGCGCCACTTAGCAGCAACAACCTATCAACCACAATCCAAATCGGATCATATACTTCTAACAAATGAAAACTTGTATATAACATTGCAATAATAAGCGCCGAAAGTAGGGTGTATAATTTTTTCCAAATAGAGTATAGCGTGATGCCTACAAAAGAAATAATACAAAGCAAAAGGGCATTTACCGATACAGTAAAAGAAGCAATCGTCACATTTAGCGGAGAACAAATAATAAAAATTAATATACAAGCACTTATCTTCCAACGAATAGGTTCTTTTTTCATAAAAAAGGTCACGACAATCCACCCTATCCAAGCCACAAAATAAAAAGTACTCCCATCCATCACTTCACCTCCTATGTTTTCCATTATGGGAACTTTTTATGAAAGTTAATCCTACCTTTTCTTTGTGCATAGTTTTTCTCATAACAGCAAAACTTTTAATAAGGAGGTGGAACTCACAATGGGTAAAGATCGCCAAGAACGAAAGCTAAGAGAATCACGCCGCGTTGAATCTGATCGCGACCAATCACTTCAATATCCTGGTGCAACTAGTCTTGATACACCGGAGCAAGCTCGAAAACAAAATCAGCACTAAAAATAAAAAAGACGGTTTCAGCATTGTATGAAACCGTCTTTTTTCGTAATTATTTTAATAAATTCCATTTATAATATAATTCTTTTGTTTTCGTATTAATATCTCAATCACAATATATTTTCTTTTTATCCATATAATAATATAGATAAAAATATCACTTTTCGTTTCATAAAAAAACCAACCACACGGTTGATTTTTTTATCTCCTACTATAATGCGTAGTATCAATCCCACGCTGCATTAACCAATGATACGTTTCGCCTTTTACAACAAGAGGTACAGATTGTAATTCTTCTATCTTCTTTACCCCAAGAGCTGTCATAATGAATTTTAAATCTGTATGTAGAAGATCAATTTCATCCACTAACTTCTCGACACCATCTTGCATTAAAATACGTAAAAAGTATCCGGCTAACGCAGTTATATTCGCCCCTAATGCGATCGCCTTTGCTACGTCTAGCGCTGTTTGTATGCCCCCAGATGCAATAAAAGAGAGGTTATTATTTGTAGAGGTTGCTTCAATAATCGAGGAAGCTGTTTGTATGCCCCAGTTATTAAAATAAGAAAGCATTCGCTGTCTTCTTTCATTTTCAACAGCAGCAAAATTCGTACCACCTTGTCCACCAATATCAATTGCTGTTATACCTATACTCGCTAACTGCTGTACTGTTTCCTTACTCATTCCAAATCCCACTTCTTTTACAATGACAGGAACTTTACTGTTTAACACAATTTGTTCAATTCGCCGAAGTACACCCGTAAAATCACGGTCTCCTTCCGGCATCGTTAACTCTTGTATGACATTCAAATGAATTTGCAGTGCATTCGCTTCAATCATATCAACGGCACGCTCCGCCTGTTCGACAGTTGCCTCACTCCCCAAATTAGCAAAGAAAATACCATTTGGGTTTACCTTTCTGACGATTTTATACGAAGCCGCCTCGCTATCATTTTTTAAGGCTGCCATTTGCGAACCTACAGCCATAGCAAGGTTATGTTGTTTCGCTACATATGCTAATTGCTCGTTAATATGTAATGTTTGCTCTCCTCCACCACCAGTCATCGCATTGATAAAAATCGGCGAACTTAGTGAAAGTTCGCCGATTTTTGTTTCACATGTTACAGTGTCATAACTTGAATTTGGCAAGCTTTGATGCACAAAATCAATATCATGAAAGCCATGCGTACGAGACTGACCAGTAGAGAGAGCATATTCAATATGATCTAATTTACGTTTTGCCCTTACCACTTGTACCCCTCTTTATTTCTTTAATTTTTTCAGTTGTTCACCAATAATATCACTTAACTGGAAAGTAGCAGAATCAGCATTTGGCTCATATTGGCTATAATCTTCTGTTACATTATTTTCTTCAAGCGTTTCTTTTATGCTTAAAGAAATACGTTTTTCTGCTACATGGACTTCAAGCACTTTCACTTTTACTTCTTGTCCCATTTCTAATACTTCATTTGGATTTTTCACGTGACGATTTGCAATTTGAGATACATGTACAAGCCCTTCAACACCAGGTAAAATTTCAACAAACGCACCGAATGTAACAAGGCGTTTTACTACTCCCTCACGAATATCTCCAGCTTTTATTTCGCCAGCAACATTTTCCCAAGGTCCTGGCTGAGCTGCTTTAATTGATAAAGAAATACGTTGTGTATCGGCATCAACAGATAGCACCTTTACTTTCACCTTTTGACCTTGCTCTAATACCTCAGAAGGTTGTTCTACACGTTCATGTGAAATTTGTGAAATGTGAACTAAACCATCCACACCACCAACGTTAACGAAAGCACCAAAATCCGTTAATCGTTGTACTGTCCCTTCAACAACATCTCCCTCTTTTAACGAAGAGATGGCTTCTTTTTTCTTAGAATCTAGTTCTAGTTCTACTACCGCTTTATGCGAAAGGATTACACGATTTTTTTCACGGTCTAATTCAACAATTTTCACCGCTAATGTTTTCCCTTTATAGTCAGCAAAGTCTTCTACATAATGTACTTCTACAAGTGAAGCTGGGATAAAACCACGAACACCAAGGTCCACAACTAATCCACCATTCACGATATCTTTTACAGTAACATCAAATACATAACCAGAATTAAATTTCTCTTGTAATTCTACCCACGCTTTTTCTGCATCAACAGCTCTTTTAGATAAAACAAGATCATCATCTTCTAATTTAATAATTTTCAATTCAAGTGTTTGATCTAATTCTACAACATCGCTTGCTTTTTCAATATGAACGTTAGCTAATTCACTAATCGGAATTACGCCATCTGTTTTGTATCCAACATTTACAAGCACTTGTTTCTCTTCAACTTTCGTTACAGAACCTGTAACAACGTCACCAACTTGTAATTCTTTTGAATTCATAACTTCTTCATTCATTTTTTCTACCATGGAAATACCTCCCTACAGAATTGACAAAGCATTTTTATGTATATACGAAATGAAAACAAATGTTTTCATTTGCATGTTTAAGAATTTATCATCACATATTCTGTTTCAATACAGTTCACAAGAAACTATATTAAACCTATATAAATAGTATACAGCAAAATCATCTTGATGAAAGTATGATTTGAAATATAATAGCGAATATATTCTGACAGTTTTTTTCCTCTGTAACTAACTTCTTACAAATTAGCCCATTTGTCAAGAAAAGAGACTTATAATTCACGTATCCTTTACATTTCAAAAAAAATAAAGAAAGAGGATAATCCTCTTTCTTTATTTCGCAAATACTCCTGAAACAATACCCATAATTTTTTGGACAACTTCTTCAATTGATAAAGAAGTTGTATCTAATTCCAATGCATCATCAGCTTTTTTCAAAGGAGAAACTTCACGTTCTGAATCTAATTTATCACGCCTAGCAATTTCTTCTTTTAACTGCTCTAAATTAGAATCGAAACCTTTATTCATATTTTCTAAATGTCTTCTTTCTGCTCTTTCTTCTACAGAAGCAAGCATAAAGATTTTCACTTCAGCATCTGGTAGTACATGTGTACCAATATCGCGACCATCCATTACTACGCCGCCCTTTTCAGCTAATTCTTGTTGACGACGTACCATTTCTTCACGAACAAGACGATGCTTCGCTACAATAGATACACGATTCGTCACATCAGGCGTACGAATCACTTCAGAAACATCTTGTCCATTTAAAAATACAAGTTGTGTATTTTCCCCTTGTTGAAATTCAATATTCACATTTTTTACAACTTCCATTAACTTTTCTTCATTTTCAATATCCACTTTTTGTTCAAGGGCTGCATATGTAATAGCACGGTACATTGCGCCTGTATCAATGTAAACATATGAAAGTTTTTTTGCAACAACTTTTGCAACTGTACTTTTCCCAGCAGCTGCTGGACCATCTATAGCAATCGAAATTCGTTTATCCATTGTAACACCTCATTTTTCACTTATAAAACAAAACGAAAAGCAGGTATTCTCCCCCTGCTTCTTCCCATTTGCTTCACGTCATTAAATCCTCAATTATTGTAGCATAATCCATCTTAGAAGAAAATGAAAACTACTTATTCACCTGTAAGATTTCCGCTTTATTTTTCGTGATGACACCTTCATAATAAACAATTTTTGATAAATATTTTACAGAAGATTTATGTATAAAGAGCAACTGTACAACAGAAAGACAAATAAATTGAATCAACAATATGCGAATAATAATTTTCTCCACTTTTTTCAAAAAACTCGCTCCTTTCCTCTCTATATTTATGCATCAAGTTTCTAAAATTCATTTAAATAAAACTCTACCTAATATCCACTTTGTACAACGCACATAAGACAATTAAGTTTATTGTCATTTTCTAAGCGTACTTTTATACATTTTCATTGTCGAATTTACTCAAAACATGTTATGTTCTAAATGTATTTTTCAACTTGAAAGGGGTATAGCATTGAAAAGAATCCTAGTTTTACACACAGGTGGAACAATTGCAATGGAGGAAGATAAAGAAACTGGGGTCGTACAACCAGGTGAAAAAAATCCTCTTTTAAAATTCATTCCTGATTTAGAAGGCGATGTTGATTTAATTGTTGAAGATGTGTTCCATCTACCATCTCCTCATATGACACCGAGCGAAATGTTACAATTACAAGTCATCATTGATGAAAGAGTAAAACAAGACAACATTCATGGCGTAGTAATTACACATGGTACGGATACATTAGAAGAAACAGCTTATTTCTTAGATTTAACAGTACAAGCAACTATTCCTATCGTTGTAACAGGCGCAATGCGTTCTAGTAATGAATTAGGTGCTGATGGCCTCTATAACTTCTTATCGGCTGTAAAAGTTGCTAGTTGTAATGAAGCTGCGGAAAAAGGTGTTTTAGTCGTATTAAACGACGAAATTCACTGTGCTACAAATGTAACGAAAACACATACAAGTAATGTCGCGACATTCCAAAGCCCACAATATGGACCAATTGGCATGGTAACAAAACGCGGTGTTGTATTCCATCACGCTTTAGTACATCACGAAACATATTCAGTAAGTAAAGTCTCTAAAAACGTAGTTGTTCTAAAAGCATATGCTGGCATGGATGATACATTGTTAGCAGCAATTGAAAACCTTCCAGTAGATGGAATTGTTATTGAAGCACTTGGACAAGGTAATTTACCTCCAAGAACACTTCCTAGTCTAGAACGATTAATAAACAAAGGCATTCCTATCGTATTAGTTTCACGTTGCTTCAATGGTATCGTTCAAGACGTATATTCATATGAAGGTGGCGGCAAACAATTAAAAGATATGGGTATTGTTTTCACATACGGTTTAAATGCTCAAAAAGCGCGAATTAAATTACTAGTCGCACTAGAGAATACAAACTCTCATAAAACAATCCAAAACATGTTTATGCACAATTAAAAAAGAAGCTGTCGAATTTCGACAGCTTCTTTTTATTGTTCTCTTGATGCAATGGTTTGCGCAATTGCATCCCCATGAAATCTACCGTTCTCGATAAATATTTCATTTGCATTATTCCCAGCAGCAATTACACCTGCAATAAAAATATTTTCAGCGTTCGTTTCCATTTTATCCTCTGTATAAATCGGACGTCCTGTTTCTTCATCAATCCGAACACCCATCTTCGTTAAGAAGCTATGATCAGGATGGTAACCAGTCATCGCAAATACAAAATCATTTTTGATTGTACGTGCTTCACCATCAACCGTATATGTTAATGTATGTTCAGTGATTTCTTTCACATGAGCCCCGAAATACATTTGAATTGTACCGTTTCGTACTAATGCCTCAAATTCCGGCAAAATCCACGGCTTAATGCTCGGCGAGTACTCACTTCCACGATACAGTACCGTTACACGCGCACCTGCTTTAACTAGTTCCAACGCAGCATCTATACTTGAGTTTTTCCCACCTATAACTACCACATCTCGATCAAAATAAGGATGTCCTTCTTTAAAATAGTGAGTTACTTTCTTCAGTTCCTCACCTGGAACATTCATATAATTTGGATTGTCATAATATCCAGTTGCTACAACAATATATTTCGCTATATATATTTCTTTATTTCCATCACGTTTTGTCGTCTCAACCTTAAAAACTTCTCCATCTTTTTGAACTTTCTCCACTCGTTCGAAAGCATTTACGCGTACAGATTTACGCTTTACTACTTCGCGATAATACGCAAGTGCTTGATTTCGAACCGGCTTACGGTTTTCGGTAATAAAAGCTACTTCACCAATTTCTAATTTTTCACTAGAGGAGAAAAATGTTTGATGAGTTGGATAATTATAAATGGCATTTACAATGTTTCCTTTTTCAATTACTAACGGATTAATCCCTACCTTTTGCAACGAAATTGCTGCCGCTAATCCGCACGGACCGCCTCCAATTATGATAGCTGTTTCTTTCTGCATACTCGGTTCACTCCTAGTCTTCTACCTCTGCACTATTTATAAAAACAAGAAAAAACCTACTTACAGCAGTAGGCACCTATCTTTATTGTATTCATTTTTCTTATGTTTGTCATCTAAACGAAACGTACATCCGATAGACATCTGCTAAAAACTGCTGAAATTTAATACCTTGTTTCCCTAATACATTTTCAGGATCAATCTTTCTAGCTGGATCAAGTGTTTTATGTGATACGATATCTTTTTTCGGATTCAAGCCAAAGTTTTGACATAAATAAGCATGATACCATGTAAAACGAGTATATGCTTCCCAAAAGTTAACATCACCGCCATAACAAAGTTCCACACCAATGGCAGCCTTATTCGCATCATAACCATATAGATCATTATCCGTCGGCACACCATATCGAACATGATATGCAACCTCATTTATAGGGACAATTTCCAATATTGTTTTGTCATCTATAAATGTATGCGCCGAAGCTTTCGGTTGTATTTCATTAAAGTAATCTCGATTCCCTATCGCATTGCTACCAGGATTCCCCGTATCATGACTTACAATAAACCTTACTTTAGAAAGAGGAATTCCCGGTCGTGAACTTCCATATCCAATATAGTTACGCTCTATAGGAAACATCGCCATTACTACCAACTCCCGCTTTAGAAGATTACCTTACTTCCTTATATGTATTCGGTAGCAATGTCCTTATAGCATATTTCTTATGCGAAGATAAAATCGAAAATATTTGATGTGAATACCATAAATAATACAATACTTACAGCCACTCCATAAAAACCGTAAAACCAAACACAATCTTCTTTCGTATCTAAACCGAAAAATTTATTTACCGATTGTAATAATGTGCCACGCTTACTTTGTTTGTTTCGTAATACTTCCACTCGTTCTACAACATCTGCTGGCATCATAAATCTTTGGTCTACTGTCATTTTCATCATTTATCTCTCCTTAAAATCATTTCCGTTTTGCTTATCTAAGGAAAGTATAGCACATTTGTTCGTGCAGAACAAGCGTTCTTTTTTGTTTTATTTATTTTTCAACAAACGAAGTAAGAATTGAGATTACAAAAGCTATAATTGATCCGACTACAACTGCACCAAATATTAAAAACAGTAACCCTTCTCCGAACACCCGAACGATACTTGTTTTTCGAACTCTCTTAGCGAGTGCAAGTTCATTCTCTAACACCTTAACCTTTTCTTCTAATTGTACTACTCGTTCCAACATTTCATTCCCCATGTGCAACACCTCATGTATTACTTCAACAAAAAACGTGATTCCCTCGAAAGGAAATCACGTTTTCTCAAAACATAATATATTATACCCAACCTCTGAAGCGACTAGCCTCAGCCATTTTACGAACACCAATCATGTATGCAGCTAAGCGCATGTTCACTTTACGAACTTGTGATGTTTCATAAATAGAATCGAATGATTTTACCATTACTTTTTCTAAACGTTGTTCTACTTCTTCCTCAGTCCAGTAGTAACCTTGGTTATTTTGTACCCACTCAAAGTAAGATACCGTAACGCCACCAGCACTTGCTAATACGTCTGGAACAAGTAAAATACCACGATCTGTTAAGATTTTTGTTGCTTCTAATGTAGTTGGGCCATTTGCAGCTTCAACCACAATTTTCGCTTTAATCTTATCAGCATTTTCTTCTGTAATTTGGTTCTCAATTGCAGCTGGAACTAAAATGTCGCAATCAAGTTCTAACAGTTCTTTGTTTGAAATTGTATTATTAAATAGTTTTGTTACAGTACCGAAGCTATCGCGACGATCTAGTAAGTAGTCAATATCTAATCCATTTGGATCATGTAATGCGCCATAAGCATCTGAAATTGCAATTACTTTCGCGCCTGCATCATGCATAAATTTAGCTAAGAAGCTACCTGCGTTACCGAATCCTTGAACAACAACGCGCGCACCTTTAATATCAATGTCACGTTTTTTCGCAGCTTCACGAATACAAATTGTTACACCTTTTGCAGTCGCTGTTTCACGTCCGTGTGATCCACCTAATACAAGTGGTTTACCTGTAATAAATCCTGGTGAATTAAATTCATCGATACGGCTATACTCATCCATCATCCATGCCATAATTTGTGAGTTTGTAAATACATCTGGAGCCGGAATATCTTTTGTCGGACCAACAATTTGGCTAATTGCTCGTACATAACCGCGGCTTAATCTTTCTAATTCACGGAAAGACATCTCACGTGGGTCACAAATGATTCCACCTTTACCTCCACCATATGGTAAATCAACAATACCACATTTTAAACTCATCCAAATAGAAAGTGCTTTCACTTCATTTTCTGTTACGTTTGGATGGAAGCGAATTCCACCTTTCGTTGGACCAACAGCATCATTATGTTGTGCACGATATCCTGTAAATATTTTAACAGTCCCGTCATCCATACGAACTGGAATTTTCACTGTCATCATACGAATTGGTTCTTTCAATAATTCATATACTTCGTTTGGATAACCCAATTTTTCTAATGCTTCATTAATTACAATTTGTGTTGAATTTAACAATTCAAAATGTTGTTCCCCTTGTTGTTGTGTTTTCGTTTGAGTTCCCTTTTCGGCTACCATAGTAAGTAAACCCCCTGTAATTTCACTTGTTTAGTAAACCTTCATTGCCTAGTATACACCGTTAAATTTGGAATGCAATAGAAAACGCTAACAAATATATACAAACTATTTCGTGTTGCAAGCGTTTTCACTATTATTATAGTCCTTTTATTGCTTTTAGAAAAGTAAAATACTTAAATATTTAAATATTTTTTATTTTCACCAAAACACATTCAATAAAATCAGTATTTCATCAAGAAATACTGATCGAATTTTCAACTACAGGTCGGCTAGTCTTGTTGCCTAAACTTCGCTTTATAGATTTTAGATTTTCAGCTGAATAAAAATAAAACCTCAAGCTACGTTACATTAGCTGAGGTTTTGCTTTTTCACAAAGTAATTGTATATTTGTTCAATTGCTTGAGAATCCATTAATTCTTTACCATATTCCATTATGCGATAAATTGTTGCTGTTGACGGATTACCGTATTCCGCTAAAATAGCTATAAAATCCGCCTTCAATAATTGAAATTGCTCTTCTTCTTCTATCCAAAGATAAAAACGATTATCCCATGTATACAACTTCCCATCAGTTACACCAAGGTTATATAAGCGATTTGACAAATTGATTACATCATCTAATGTAGCAAACTCGTAAAGTATATGTTCACTTTCATCAAGAGTCACTTGCATTTCAATAAACTCGTCACGGAACTCATCTTCTGTGTCCACTTCTTGATTTTCTTTTGTTACAATTACAACCATACCTTGAGCTTGTAGAGAAAATACTTCCACAGCAATCGGACCATCCGCTTCAAACCCTAATTCTTTATTTGCTTCTTGCATCATATCACGGAATAGTTGCTGTACTTTCGGTGCATTCCTCCACAAATCTTCTTTCGTTAATCCTCGTTCTGACAAATCATCAAATGTTAGGAAAATTTTGATCTTATTGTAATTTAAACGTTCCAGTCTCATCTCATACCCTCCCTACGTAACCATTGCATCTAATTTTTATTATATGAAATAGAAAATAGATGGTTCTTTCCGAACGACTATTCTGACATTCTTAACCATCCATCCCATTCTTCTTTCGTGTTACCAATAAGGATATTTTGAAGATTTAATTGATCCCCAATACTTTTTCTTCCTATAAAACCAACAAAGAGATTTTTATTTTTTGCTTGCAACAAATCAATAAATCTTACTGCCTCTTCAAGTTCTCGTTCATCATCAAAAGATATAAACAAATACTTAGGTTGCAATTGTTCAATAGCTAGTAAAATACCTTCTTCATCTAAACTTGTCCCCATATACATTGCTTGATATCCTTTTATTCGTAAATACGTCGCGAAAATAAATCCTTTTAATATATTATTTTCTAAAACGAAAACTTTGTTAACGGAAGAATACACTGATGCATTATGATAAATCATTCCTAGACGTGTTTGTAAGAATGATACAACATATTTGAATTGTGACATTGTAATCTCATTATTATTTTTTAAAATTAACAACTTGTTTGCCACTTGAAGAATGATACTTATAACAACCTTTTCCGTTGAATATATACTAAAAACCTCGTTTAATAATGCAGAAGTTGTAATTTCATCAAATTCTAACAAAGCTTGTAGTATATCGTCCACTAAAACAACTTCTTTATCAGTAATTTTTTCTATTTGAATGTTGTTCTGCAACCGATTCCCTTCTAATAACTGAACGGCTTGTCCAATCATCATCCCCTCAGAAACTTTGTTCATTAACCATTTCAAAATATAAATATGCTCTTCTGTATACAAACGATGCCCCGCCTGATTTCTCTTTGGGGCAATAATATGATAGCGTCTTTCCCATGCGCGAAGTGTACTCGGTTGAATTCCAAGTATATTCGAAACAGCTTTTATATTATAGTTTCCATTTGAAGTTGGCATTATTTCCCTCCACACAACGTAATGATATGCGTTTGAGAAGGTGCCCGAAAACGCAGAGGAAGCAATGTTGTTCCATACCCATTACTAACAAAGAGTGTCATATTAAAATGCTTATATATACCACCCTTTAAATATTTTTCA
The DNA here is from genome assembly GCF_002081505.1 of Bacillus sp. CDB3. Lineage (NCBI taxonomy): Bacteria > Bacillati > Bacillota > Bacilli > Caryophanales > Bacillaceae > Bacillus > Bacillus sp. CDB3. Next base: position 53,158 of record NZ_ALBR01000069.1, read on the forward strand.
GATGGAAACAACCGAATTTGTCCTCCATGTGTATGTCCACTTAACACGAGCGAAATTTGTTCTTTACCAGACATTTTCTTTATTATATCAGGGTTGTGACTAATTAAAATGCGAAAACCTTCTTCTTTACAATCAGCCAATGCTAAATCTAAACGATCTCGTTCTAATCCAACATCATCGATACCGAGCAAGCAAATTTTCTCTCCTAACTCAGACTCAAATACAACTCTTGTATTATCTAATACCTTCACATTATTTTCTAACAATAAAGCATCTAATTCGTGATTTTCAATTTCATAATCATTATTTCCCCATACAAAATATACAGGGGCTACTTCTCTTAATTTTTGAATATTTAAAGATATTTGCGATAAAGGTACTCCTTTTTCAGCTAAATCACCGCCAATAATTACGATATCCACTTTCCCTTTTACTCGTTCAATTAGCGAGCTAGAAATGACCCTTCTATGAATATCCGAAATAAAAAAAACATTAACTTTTTGAAAACTTTCCGGAAATTCTTTGAATACTAATGTATGTTCCAGCACAGTATTACGCATCGCTTCTTTATACATTCCAAGAAGACATACAAAACCAATGCATATGAGAGTACATAATAATATAATCCATGTCATATATTTTTTACTCTCCCTCCTCGTAAAGTATAGTCCTTCATTTTATATGCAGCTATTATTTATCACTCATTTAACTAGCTCTCTTACTTCGCAGACTTATCTTTTATAGGAATTTTTAATTCTTGTCCTACTCTCACTTCGTCTTCTTGTAAATCATTATACTTTTTAATTACTTCCATCCCATTTTCATCTGAGAAATATTGCTTCGCTATACTTTTTAAACTTTCCCCATCTTTCACAATATGAGTTGCTACTTTCTCAGACTGCTTTTGAGATTCCGTCTTAGCTGAATCAAAGAAAATTACTTCAAACGCACTTTTCCCAGCATTATTACTATCACTTTTCACCTGTGTATATTTATCTGTATACCATAGAATACTAATAGGTAACAATATGAATAAAAATGTTAAAACTCGGACGAAAATATGATTCATTTTAAATTTTGGTTTTTTCTCTTTATTTCTATGAATTTCACTACGCGGCGGTAAACCTTCATCTTCTTCCACTCGCTCAACTTCTAACTCCTCTTCAAAATCAGGAATTCGTTTTCTCATGTTGTTCACCACCACCTTCCATTTATTTTCTTAATTGGAGTCCCATTATAAAATCAACAAGAAAGTGTGCAAAGATTGTTATAAACAAATTTCCTGTCCACTCGAATACATAACCAAAAACAAAGCTAATAAAGCAGACGAAACAAAACAAAAAAGGCTTCGTTATATACCGAATATGTAACACAGCAAAAATTAAACTCGCTATTACAATTCCAAAATGAGTCTGCACTACACCTCTAAATAAAAACTCTTCCGCAAAGCCAATAATAAACGTGATAACGAGTAAATGTATGACAGAGATTCCTTGAAACATTCTATCGTTAATGCCACCATCATCAAACCAAGATTCTGGAAACACTCGCATTGCAACATAATCTAATAACACAATACAAATCGCTAATAAGCCACCTAGTACAAGTATAGAAATCGGTTCCCATTTCCACAAACTATAAACTTCTCTTTTATCTTGAAATAATATGTATGCTAGTAAACAACCAATACCAATAATGATTAGTTGTGTTATGTATAGATTCAGTCTTATTTCCCTCGGACTCATATCTTCAACATTTTGCCTTTGAATGTTCATCATTCCTCCATCTTCCCTAGGCCGAAAAGCTTTTGTAACTCTGTTTCCCAATTATAGTCGAAAACTGACTGTTGCGCTCGTCTTTTTTTATAATCTGTTTTTGTAATACCACAGTAATCACAACAGTTTTCTATCTCTTTTTCCTTTCTATAACCGAACTGTTGTAATAAATATTCACGCCTACATCCTTGAACTTGTATCCATGACTTCATATTTTCTAGCTCACTATATTTATTACGCAGTCTCACTTCCACTTCCGCTATTAATCTGTGCATTATTTCATCTGACAAGCTCTCTAGCAGAAGATTTCGCTGTTGTATGATTCCAAGATGTTCGAGATGATAACGGATAAAACGCCAATATTGTTCATTAAATCTTGCTGCATTATAACAAATTTCTTCTACATCTTCTATTGGTAATACTTTCGTTTGAAACATTCTTTCTTGTAGTAACGAAAATAAAAATTGTATTTGTGATTTACTTGGCAATTCATCTTCAATGATTGAAATTGGCAAATCATGATCCAATGGACTACATAACAAAATGGCTATACTCGGTTCACCATCTCTCCCCGCCCTTCCAATTTCTTGTAAATAAGAAGCTACATTTGTCGGATATTGAAAATGAATAATATATCTTGTATTCGCCTTATTGACCCCCATCCCAAAAGCACTTGTACATATTACAATTTGCAACTGGTCATTCATAAACTGTTGTTGAATTAACATACGCTCTTCATGTTCCATACCACCATGATAAAAAGCTACACCTGTAATTCCTTTTCCTCTTAAATACTCGGTTAAACGCTCTGTCCAGGCCCTACTTGAACAATAAACAATACCAGGTCCTTGCAAATACATTATATGCTCAAAAAGCGCCTCTTTTTTTCTTCTATCGTTTCCACAAATTGCACTTCCATCGCAATATTTGGACGATCAATTGAATACACATGCTCAGCGACATTTTTTAGATTTAAACTTTCGGCTATATCTCGCAGTACATCCTTTGTAGCAGTTGCTGTTAATGCTAGTACATTTGGAGATCCGATACTCTCAATTACTTTATCTAATTTTTTATAATCTGGCCGAAAATCATACCCCCATTGTGAAATACAATGCGCTTCATCTACGACAAATAATGAAATATGTATTTTTTTCAATTCTCTTATTAGAAGTTCCGACTGCAACATCTCTGGTGATACGAAAACAAATTTATAAAAAGATAGCTTTTTCATTGCTTCTCTTTTTTCACTTAACGTCCGAAAACTATTAAATGCAATAACTCGATTTTTCACGACATACTTTAATTGCGTAACTTGGTCTTCCATTAAAGATAATAATGGTGATACAACAAGCACCGTACCCTCTTGCAGAAGCCCCGGAAGTTGATAACACATTGACTTTCCCCTTCCAGTCGGAAGCATCGCTACAACATCCTTCCCTTCCAATAAGTCCGTAATAACTCCTTTTTGCCCCGGACGAAATTCAGAATATCCAAACCACTTATATAAATATTCCTCAAGCTTCATTAATACCCTCCATCCGTGCCAATACAAGACGGACTTCAAAATAAGAGATTCCCTCTCCAACCGCTTGCTTCAACACACGCAATTTACGTGTTTGTAATGCTTCAATTACTTTTGATACTTTTTCTATTTTTTCTTTTCCCATAAACATCTCAATAGAAAATCCTTTTTCTCGTAAAGCAATCTCCACAAAATGATCTTCTATCGTGGCAACCTTTAAATTCCGAATTGTCGCTATTTCTTCTAAAGAGCGTCCTTGCCTCCAAAAATTATATGTTTTTTTCGTTGATAAGCTAAATAAATCAGCCTTCTCATTTGGATAAGAAATAATTTCAGCTAATAATGGAAATTCATTTTCTTTATTGCGAACTTCTTGAATAAGGAAATGAATTGTACCCCAAAATAAAAAGTACACTCGAAATACATCTTGTTTCGTAATTTCCGCTAATTGTTGTAAAGTACACCCAATACGTTCATAGCCAGTTAATCGATATGTTACGATTGTCGCTTCTACTGAATTATTTTTTTGTAAAAGAGTATGCATCTCCTTCCACAATGTTTTAGCCAATTCATTTCTCGTATATGGTATTCCCGTGAGAAAACGTTTCACCCACATCATTATTTCTGTATCCTGTTGAATTGGAATAAATTTCGCATTTGCCTGTTGTATATTCGAAATGGTTTGAACGATTAATGCTAATCTCTTCCAAAACGTTTCACCTATTTCACCATAGTGTAAACCATGTAAATACGTCGGAAAGGCAAATTCATCTTCCCATTTGTTTAATTGCATATTACCAGCAGTCGTTAACACGTATGTATTATCATGTATAGATTGAACTAAATCCGTCTGTAACAACTTTGCAACTTCTTGATCATAATCAGCTCTATTTAATGATTTATAAATCCCAAACAAAAAAGAAATTTGAAACATATTCCCATCTTGTAATGTTTGCGACGATCTCTTTCCTTTTAACAAATAATAAATCGAAGAAACGGTTCTTTCACCATTCAATTGTTTTAAACAATATAATAAAGTATATTGTAGCTGCATTACCGCTTCCACCTTTCAGTCTAACTTCATTCCTTTTTCAATACGATCGCATTTAACTTATCATATTCACACTACATGCTTGTATATATTCTATTGTATCAAACGAAATAACATTTAAGTATTTTGAAAATCTTATGAAATAATTCAAAAACAAGTTGACACCCTAATTGATAAGCATTATCATTATAATTTTATGTTGAAAAGTTTTAAAAACCGTTTTACAATAAGGTTATAATTTTTTGACGAACTTTTCACATACATATTATCAGGAGGGAAAAAAGATGGCAAAATATACAATCGTTGATAAAGATACTTGTATTGCATGTGGTGCTTGCGGCGCTGCTGCACCAGACATTTATGACTATGATGATGAAGGTATTGCATTTGTAACATTAGACGATAACCAAGGTATCGTTGAAATTCCAGATGTATTAATTGAAGATATGATGGATGCATTCGAAGGCTGTCCAACTGACTCGATTAAAGTTGCTGACGAATCATTTGATGGCGACTCTTTAAAATTCGAATAGTCTTTTATTAACTTCAAAAAATACCCCTCATATGGATGAGGGGTATTTTTTGTTTTCTATTTTCATTCTACTTAATAAAAAACCATTAGTAGTCCATACTACTAATGGTTTTATTTTACCCCGCATCAACGGGCAGTAAGACCCCTACCTCAAAATTCAACGCAAGCAAAGAAGTTAGGTGAGGGTCGGGCTGCCCGTAAATGCGGGGTAGGTGAAGGCTAATAATCAGCGGGGGATGAACAAACCCCCACTGATTAAAGTTTCACTTTATATTTTATGCATTATTCATTTTTGCAAACACCCATACTTTCAGGCGTGAGAATAACGCTACAAATACAATTGTCACTACAATTCCTTTAATCAAATTAAATGGTAAGATTGCCGTTACAACCGTTGTTTTTATAGCATCACTAGACATAGCTGGTGAATTTAAAAACCAAGTGTAAGCTGGGAATATGATGATGTAGTTTAATACACTCATGATTAACGCCATTGTAATTGTCCCTAGCATTAATCCTGTCGTTAAACTCTTTACAGTACGATACTTCCTAAATAAGAAAGCTGCTGGTCCAATAAATAAACATCCTGCAATAAAGTTTGCAATTTCTCCAACTGGCACTCCCGTTAAACTTCCTTGAATCCCGTAATGTAAAATATTTTTTATCGCTTCTACAATTACTCCTGCAATCGGCCCAAAAATAATCGCCGCAATTAAAGCTGGCACATCACTAAAATCAATTTTTAAAAATGGCGGAAGCCCTGGGAATGGAAAATCCAACATCATTAGTAAATACGCAATACTACTTAGCATCGCTACACTCACCATCTGCACTACACTGTTTTTTTGTTTCATCTTTCTCTCTCCTTTTCCATCGATCTTCTCATGGAAAGTGGAAAGGTTCTGCTATGCCTATTTTTTCATAGAACGAAAAAACCCTTTGCGATTTACACAAAGGGAGAATTTTAAGGCACATCAAACAGACGTTCAAATACTTATCTTTTTTGAACGCTTGAACCTCCATCTTCTCCCATCCAGACTATACTGTCGGCTTTGGAATCACACCAAATCCTGCCTTAACGGCTCGCGGGCTTAGAACGAAATTATTAACTGTTCATCACCGCCGGTCGGGATTTTCACCCTGCCCCGAAGATAGACCGATATTCTATTTTCCACTTCATTATACAACAACATAATCGTATTGTGAACAAAAAAAGTGTAACTTATTAAAAATAAGTTATTAATTTTATATAACCAAAGATACAATCAATATATTTTACAATACAACCCATATTTTTTATAATTCGGTATTTCTCTTATGAATCCCCTAGTCATATATCGTTAAAAGTGATAAGATGTTGAATTGTTAAGATAAGAACATTTTCTGAGTTATGGAGGAAATGTCATGAAGAAAGATAAAAGACACTCTATTCGAGAAGCAATGAAAAAGAACTTAAGAAAAGAATACTTTTATTTAAAAAAAGAATTACTTTTCTACTGTCCAATTGATCTAGGCACATTCTCAAGAGAGACATACTACGCTACTTTTGACCAAGATGGCATAAGTATTTATCAGTATGATAAAAAAACAGAAAGTAAATTAAAATTGTGTGAGCGTCATCCATGGAAGAGTTGGAATAAGGTAAAAGTTGATCACTATTTAACAACTTCTCAATTTATTTTTCAAGGTGAGCGAAACTGGATTTTATCCCTTTTCCAAAAAGGAAAAGAAGCTCAAAAAATAATTGAAGATCATACATCTTTACAAATTGAAGTTGTTTCCCGTCCTTTTTCCAAGAAACTTCCTGGTTTCCGTTCTAATACACCATTGAATAAATACATCGGTAGCATTTGTTACACTGCACTTATTGCATTTTTATTAAAATGGATGATTCCATTTCAAGCACCACAAATCGCCCTGTATTCTCTTTCAATTGGCTTTATGCTTCTTGGTTTACTTTGTCTTACAATTGGTCTAATCGAACCAACTATCGTACTATTCCGGACAAAAGAAAAAACAAGAACAAAAGTCTTTTACTTATATAGCTACTTAGCTATTTCTGGATTTATATGTGTCTTTATTTTTTGGTAAAAGAAACCGTCCCAAAAGATTTTTTGGGACGGTTTTTCGTTAGGAATAGGTTACTCTTATCTTCGTACGTTATTGCTAAGTCAACATTTCTTGTCGAAACGTCGATATAAATTCATTTACTATCGTATTCTTAAAAATCTATTCAAAAGTTATACTTTGGGAAGTTTCCTTTACTTAACGTATAGTTGTTGGTTCGGATAGATTCGCTCTTGTCGTAATCCATTTCTCACTTTGATTTCCTCAACTGTCATACTAAATCTTCGAGCAATACTAACTAAAGTGTCACCTTTTTGTACAACATATAATGATGATGAAACGACTTGGTTTTTTGTTCATTTAAAACAAGCAATGGATTCATCGCATTCCTTTTCTCCATCGTCCATCTTCCTTGATGCACTTCTAAATGTAAATGCGCTCCTCGCGATTCTCCTGTATTCCCTACCTCTCCAATTCGCTCTCCTTTTGAAATATTATCCCCTTGAACTACATATCTCTTATTTAAATGCGCATAAACAGCCTCATATTCTCCATGTTTAATAAACACAACATTTCCATAACTACTTGAAAAATAAGACTTTGTCACCTTACCATTTTGAATAGCTGCAACAGGCGTTCCAATGGCCGCAGCTATATCAATACCATAGTGTTTCCCATGTCTTGTCCCAAAATAATCACTTACCTGCCCATCAACAGGCCATATCCACTGATTCTCTTCAGCATAAACATGTAATTGAGATAAAAATAATATACTCAATATCACCACGCCACATTTTAACGCTTTCATATACATCCTCCGTTTTCTAATAACCGTCATACCTTCTCTATTGTGGGATATTACAGAAAAAAGTATACAAAAAAAGAAGTGAATTACTCCACTTCCTTCTCTTTTTTATTGCGAAAAACAAGTGCACTGCGGTTATATTCCACATCTTTCACTTGTAAACGCGCATTTATTACTCTAGCTACCGCAAACAAATAATCAGATAACCTATTTACATACTTTAGAACAATTTCATTGGTTTCTCCTTCTTTTTGCAACGACACTATACAACGTTCTGCTCTTCTTATAACTGTACGTGCAATGTGCATTGTAGCTGATGCCTCGCTACCACCTGGTAAAATAAAACGTTCTAATGGCGGCGCTTCTTCTGTATAAGAATCGATTCTTCTCTCTAAATACTCGACCATCTCTATCGTTACTTTATAGGGGATTTTCTTCTCTACTATTGCTAAATCTCCTCCACAATCAAATAGTTCATGTTGAATATTTTCAAGCTCGTTATAAATGTCACGAAAACATTCCTCTTGCAATTTTGACAGCGCGTATCCGATATGAGAATTCGCCTCATCAATTGTGCCATAAGCTTCTACACGTATATGATCTTTATCCACTCGGCCACCTATTACACTCGTTTCCCCTTTATCTCCTGTTTTTGTATAAAGTTTCATTTCATTATGACACCTCTCTTTTTCATACTGATTATTAAAGAAAAAAACTCTACCATTCTTTATTTAATTGAACTTACAAAAAAATAAAAAACAGTAGAGCTTTTATTCATTATCACTTTTAAAAAACATACATATCTAAATTATACGATTTGGTAAATATACAGAGAATGTAGTTCCTTCTCCAACGACACTGGATACAGAAATCTTTCCATCATGACCTTGAACAATATTTTTAGCAATCGCAAGTCCGAGTCCAGTTCCAACCTTTTTCCCACGCGTTCTCGCTTTGTCAGCTTTATAGAACCGATCGAACAAGAATGAAATATCTTCTTCTGGAATACCCGCACCTGAATCCTGCACTTCAAAAGTAAGCCCACTATTTTCCGTATTAATTACAAGTGTAACATGTCCACCCGCATTTGTATGACGGATTGCATTATCAATTAAATTCGTCAATACCTGCTCCATACGATCTGCATCAAACGGATATTGTTCAATTGGGCTTTGGAAATCAACTGTTAATTGAACTTCTTTATCCTTTGCAATCCCTTGGAATTTACGGCCAATTTTTTCGACAAATGGATGAATATCTACTTCACCAATATGTAACTCTACGTGACCACTTTCCATACGAGCTAAATCTAATAATTCATTTACAAGCTTACCTAAACGAACGGATTCATCATAAATGATTTGAACAAACTCATTAATTTCCTCTTTCGTTTGCACAATATCATCTAAAATCGCTTCACTATACCCTTGAAGCATGACCATCGGTGTACGAAGTTCATGTGATACATTCGCGATAAAGTCTTGACGCATCTTCTCAAGACGACGTTCTTCCGTCATATCACGCAACACTGCTACAGCCCCACGAATTTTCGTTTGATTGTAAAGCGGCGTCATAAGAACTACGTAGTTACCTTTTTGCAAATTAATTTCAACAACTTGTTGTTGCTCACTTTCTACAACGAGATGGAATAGTTCAACAAGTTCAGAAGGTAGTTTTTTACTTAGCTCTATCTCTTTTTCTTCTTGCCAAACTCGTAAGAAATGTTCGGCCGGTGGATTAATAACTACGACTTCCCCTTCTTGATTTAACGTAATAACCCCATCTGCCATACTACTCAAAATACTAGCTAACTGTTCTTTTTCTTGCTGCAAAGCATTCATATTAAACTTCAACTGTTTCCCCATTTGATTTAAGGCCGTTGCAAGCTCACCAATTTCATCCTGAGAAACCATAGGAGCCTTTGCATCAAACTTCCCACGTGCCACCTCAAAAGCAACCTCACGCATTTTACGAAGCGGTGCTGTAATTCGAGTAGATAAGAAGAACGCAAAGAAGGTTGTTAATATAATCGCAATCCCAGCCGATAAGAAAATAAAATCAGTCGTTCTCTCCATACCTTGTATCGGCACTTGCAATGATTCATATACGAACACTGCACTTTGATTTTTTGATTGCACCGGTTTTCCGACGATCATAATATCATTTTCAGTATTTTTATTCTTCCTACTATTAGAAGCTTTTCTAATGTTATTTTTAATTTCTTTTTTGTCTTTAAATACAGCAGCTAATTCTTTATCTTCTTTTAAATCATCTATCGTTAGAGTAACTAACCCTTCTTGTTTCGGAGAAGAGGAAATCTCCTTACCATCTTCTACAATAATGATTCTTGAAAGTGGATCAGAGAATTTGTACGCGATATTCTCAATCGTTTTTACATCGGCACCTTCTTCAATTAACTCTGAAACACTAGTTGCAACTTTTTGAAGCCTAGCTTCACTCATATCAACATAATACGTTCTAAAAAACTGCGAAAGTAAAATCGCAACAAATCCAAGAACAAACGAAACGAGAAGTAATATGGTCATCCATAACTTCCCTACTACACTTCTCCAAAGCATCAGTCGTTCACAACCTCAAACTTGTAACCAACGCCCCAAACGGTAACAATCATCTTCGCAGCATCTGGTGATTTTTTACTTAACTTCTCACGTAAACGCTTTACATGCGTATCAACTGTACGTAAATCTCCGAAGAATTCATATTGCCATACTTCTTTTAACAATTGCTCACGGTCAAACACTTTATCAGGAGCTTTCGCTAAGAATAATAGTAATTCATACTCTTTCGGTGTTAAATTCACTTCATTACCATCTGCTGTAACACGATGTGCGTCGTTATCAATTGTTAAATGTGGGAACACAGTAACATCTTTCGTCGTTGTATCCTGTGTAAAGAATGTTGTTGGTACAGCACGGCGTAATACCGCTTTCACACGAAGCACTACTTCACGAGGGCTAAATGGTTTCACGATATAATCATCAGTTCCTACCTCAAACCCTTGTACCCGATTTACTTCTTCACCTTTTGCTGTCAGCATAATAATTGGTGTCGCTTTCTTCTCACGAACCCCTTTGCACACTTCGATACCATCTTTACCAGGCATCATAAGATCTAATAAGATTAAATCATAATCATTTTGTAAGGCCATTTCTAAAGCTGTATCACCATTATCTGCTTCTTCAATTGTGTATTGCTCTCTTTCTAAATACATTTTCAATAAGCGACGAATACGATCCTCATCGTCTACAATTAATATTCTTGATTCATTTTCCATTTCTACCCGCTACGCATTTTAGCGCAACGGTTCACACCTACCCTTCTACAATATAATGTTGCACTTATTCTCATTTAACAAAATATTTTTTAAACGTTTCACTTTCCATATTATGCTTCACAAGAATAATAAAGTTTGTTCATTTTTTTTCCAAAACTATGTATTTTTTTTGAACAGTATATAATGTCCTCGACATCATTTTACAAAATCAACCGCTACTTTGTCATGTTTTTCTCAAAAAAGAAGAAAAGTTGACAAAAATAAAATAGGAAAGTGACATACACTCTCCTATTTTATTTCTCTATGCATATGAATGTAAACCCGCAATAATTAAGTTTACTACAATAAAGTTAAACATAATTATTGCAAAACCAATTACTGCAAGCCAAGCAGACTTTTCTCCATGCCATCCTTTAGATAAACGTAAATGTAATACCGCAGCATAAAAGAGCCATGTAATAAGTGCCCAAACTTCTTTTGGATCCCAACCCCAAAAGCGCGTCCAAGCAATTTGAGCCCAGATCATTGCAAAGATTAACGCCCCTAACGTAAACACTGGGAACCCTATCGCAATAGAACGATATCCGATTTCATCTAGTAAATCACTATTCGTATTCTTTACTAACGGCTGAAGTGCCGCTGATACTCGTTTGCGTAAAACAAGTCTTAATACAATATAAAGTAGTGTTCCAACTATCACTGACCAAATAACAGTATTTAATTTTTTCGCGTTTACAATTGCTGGAACTTCTACTGTCGGCTCTAATTTATTTTCTGTTATTAACTTCCCTTCATGTGGTCCAACTAAAGCTGGAAGATTATACTTCATCTCGACTTGTTGTTCATTTTTATCAATCCATTGAAACTTTGCTTCGTATTTCATACTAGAGAATACCGTTGTTACTCCAATAAATCCAACTGTACAAACAAGTGTGAAAACTACTGTTTCTAACCAAAATGTGCGCTTACTTCTTGTTGATTGATCTACATTTTTCAGTAAATACATTACGCCCGTAATAAAACTAATTGCTAAAATCGCTTGTCCTGCTGCCGCTGTCGTTACATGAATATGTAGCCAATTACTTTTTAAAGATGGGATAAGCGGTGATATTTCTCTAGGAAACATGCTTGCATATGCAATTAATAAAAGCGCGATTGGCAATGCAAACAATCCGATAATACTTACGCGGTACATAAAATACATAACAATAAAAGCGCCAACAAGCATCATCCCGAAGAAGGTACCAAACTCGAAGAAATTACTAACTGGTGCATGTCCTGAAGCGATCCATCTCGTTATGAAATATACCGTTTGGGCTACAAAACCTAAAATTGTTATTGTTATACCTATATTTGCCCACTTGTTACCTTTTTCTTTAATTGCTCCTCCAAAAAATAAAGTTGCAATTAAATATAAGATGAACGCAGCGAACAGAAAATTACTACTTATTTGCACCATATCGTTTCCCCACCTTAACTAATTTTTTTATCATTCATTTTATCGTTTGGTTGCGGAATCGCTGTTCCTTCTAGTACTCTTTCAATATCTTTCTTTAAACCGAACCAATTTTTATTTGTATGACCTGCAACCCACCACTCATCATTGACGCGTTGTATCCAAATACGGCGATGGTTCCAATACATACCTTGAATCACACCAACCATAAATATAAATCCACCAATACCAAGAATCCAAAGCGTTAAATCTTTTCTTACAGTAAGTGCTGTTGCATTTTGCATTTCCACACCTGCAAATGACATTTTATATTTATTGTTTCCGTCAGGTTCTATATTTTGCTGAATACCAACAAAGCTCACTTCACCATCTGGTGTTTCTGGGGTAAACATTTTAAAGACGAATGCAGGATTGTTTGGCAATTTTGTCTTCGTATTCGGCTTTCCATTTTCATCAAAATAAAAATCAGGAAAATAGCTTAATAGTTCTAGAGAATACCCGTTTCCTAAATCATATTTTTCTGTAGGATTCGCTAAATTCACTTTAATCGGTCCCCACTTTTGATTATTTGTTTTATTTTGCAAATGGAAGGACATACTTTTAAATTCACTTTCCTTATAATCCACTTGATAAACAGCAAATTGGTCAAACTTCAGTGGTTCATTCACTCGAATTTCAGCTTCTTTTACCTTTTCTAATTTAGGCTTTTGACCTGCTATATTTTCCCCTACCGCTTTATATAATACGGCATTCGTTTGGAAATTTTTCGCGATCATTTTATCACCAATACGATCAATCGCCTCATCATAAACTTCTTTATCCTTACTCTTATCATAAACTTCCTTTATGAACTTTTCGTTTTTCAAATAGTATTGTCCATCAGTTCCTGGTATTTCTTTCGTTTCACCATCACGTAACCAAAGGGCTTCGTCCACGTACATACTCGGTAAGAAGCGCAGCATTGAGCCAAATAAAAAGATAATAAGACCAATATGATTCACATATGGACCCCAGCGAGAGAAACGTCCTTTTTCTGCTAAAATATTACCGTCTTCTACTTTTACATTATAATTTCTCTTCTTTAAATTCACTTGAATTTTGTCTAAATCACCCTCTTGCGGCGAACCAGTCCCATACAATCTCTGTCTCTTTAAAAAGCCTGGGTGTCTTTTCACCCCTTGTTTTTTTAAAGCTTTATATAGAGGAATTACACGGTCTAAACTACATATAACAAGTGAAATACCAATGGAAGCAATTAAAATCATATACCACCATGATCCATATAAATTATTAAATCCTAATTGATAGTATAATTGCCCTAAAAAGCCATACTCTGCCTTATAATATTCAGCTGGTTCGATTCCTGGAGTTATGTACATTTCTTGGGGAAAGATAGTTCCTATTGCCGATGCAGCTAAAGTTATTACGATTAACCATACACCTACTTTTACAGAAGAGAAAAAACTCCAGATTTTATCTACTATCGTTTTTGTATGTGTGAGAGATCTTCGTGCGCTTCCCTCATATCTCATATCTAGTAATTTCACATTCTCATTGCCTTCAAATGGTTTTCCGCAAGCTTCACAAAACACGGTTCCTATCGGATTAACATGTCCACATTCACACTTAATTTCTTTCAATACTCTCACCGCCCCTGTATCTATATGTACTATTGTATATTCTACCTTTAAGTTACCGCAATACTCAGAATTTTTAAATCGAAGGCGCTATACATAAGCACCTCATATGTAAAGGCTTTCTTTATTACGGAGTAATTTTCTTTAAATACCCTTCTAACTGTTCTTTCGTTTGTTCACCTATAATTTGCTCCACTACTTTTCCATCTTTATCAATCAAAAAGCTTGTCGGTAATGGACCTACTCCATATGTTCCTATAATCTTTTGTCCTTTATCAATGGCAACTGGGAATTTCAAACCATATTGGTTTACAAAGTTCTTTACTGCGATATCCGTTTCATCTGCATCTAACGCAATAATTTCAACGCCTTTTTCCTTATATTTCGGATATAGCTCATTCATGTAAGGCATTTCTTTTTCACAAGGTTTACACCAAGTTCCCCAAAAGTTTAAAAATACACCTTTTCCCTTTAGGTCTTTTAATTCAATTTTCTTTCCTTCCAAATCCGTCACAACAAAATTAGGTGCTTCTTTTCCAATTTGCATTTTCTCTTTATCAGCGAAAAATCCTTGATAGAGTGTAAATCCTACAGCACCGCTTAAAATGAGCAGAATGATAACACGAAATAATAAGCGATTTTTTTTCATATTGTCTCTCCTCTCCTCGATAAATGTATGTATTGAATAAATCACCAGCAGAGCACTCCACTGGTGAAATTGTAACTCTATAGCTTATCTTGGCTTTGTAGAAGCAAGCGCGCGTAATTGTTTCACCTCATGTGGCGTCAATTCTCTCGCATCACCAGGTCGCAGGCTCCCTACTTCTAAGAAAGCATAACGTTCACGTTTTAATTTCACAACTTTACAGTCTAACGCTTCAAACATACGACGTACTTGACGGTTACGGCCTTCATGAATTGTTAATTGTACAATTGCCATCTCTTTACGCTTGTCCCAAGAAATAATTTTCACATTTGCTGGTGCTGTTTTCCCGTCTTCTAATGTAACACCTCGTTCTAACATGCGAATTTTCTCACCTGTTAATGGCCCTTTAATTTTTGCAACATATGTTTTGTCAACTTTATATCTCGGATGCATTAATACATTGGCAAAATCTCCATCGTTTGTCATCAATAATACGCCAGACGTATCATAATCTAGACGTCCGATTGGGAATAAACGTTGTGTAATTTCAGGGAAAAAGTCTGTTACAACATTTCTTCCTTTATCATCTGATACACTTGAAATTACACCAGTTGGTTTATATAGTAAAAAATAAACAGGTTCTTCTTTTTCAAGAGGGATGTTATTTACTTCTACTTTATCTTGAGGAGTTACTTTTGTTCCTAACTCCTTCACTATTTTCCCATTAACTTTCACTTTCCCTTGCTGAATTAATTCCTCAGCCTTTCTTCTCGATGCAATACCTGCTTGCGCAATCACTTTTTGTAATCGTTCCATTTCTTTTTTTCACCTCGAATTTATCTTACCTTACATTAGAAAGACTTGGCAACCGCATACGCTATACGGCTATTCGCTTCATCTCACTTAAACAACATAGTGATGATAATAAACATATAAAGGCCAAATCATGTTTTTACCCTTTATTATTGTCCATATTTTTCATATTCCTCACAATAAAAGTTCATCATTTTGTCAAAAATACTGCATAAAAAAACCACTATTAAGCTACGCCTTAATAGTGGTCGTATACGTATTATAAGCGAAATACCGTAAAAAATGAATAGCTTTACTGAAACAATAAAGAAACGAACACAATTGAGCATATAATTCCGATTAAATCTGCAAAAAGCCCGACCTTTAATGCATCTCCCATTTTCCTAATACCAACAGCCCCAAAGTATACTGTTAATATATAAAAGGTCGTATCTGTGCTTCCTTGCATCGTAGAAGCTAATCTCCCAATAAACGAGTCTGGCCCATATGTGGCAATCAAATCGGTCGTAATACTTAAACCAGCAGAGCCTGAAATAGGGCGTATAAGTGCTAGTGGAACAATTTCTGCTGGGACATGAATTAAATCTAACATCGGCTTCATTACAGATATCATTGCATCTAAAGCACCTGATGCCCGGAAAATAGAAATGGATACAAGCATTCCAACCATAAACGGTAAAATGGAAACTGCAATTTGAATCCCTTCTTTTCCTCCCTCAACGAACGATTCATACGTCGGAACTTTCTTTATCGTGCCATATAAAAGGATAAAACCGATTACACATGGTATTACCCATAATGAAATTGTATTTACAATAGTCACTTTTTCCGCCCCTTTCTACTCCTTCTTCGGTAAAAATAGCGGTCAATCCAAATCGCTCCAATCATTGATAACACTTGTGCAATGAATGTTACCCCAACAATTTCAGTAGGATTCGCTGATTCATACGTCATTCGAATCGAAATGACGGTAGTAGGAATTAAAGTAATAGCTGATGTATTTAATGCTAGAAACGTCACCATAGAACGGCTTGCTGAATCCTTCCCACCATTTAATTCTTTCAGTTGTTCCATCGCTTTAATGCCAAGAGGAGTTGCTGCATTACCTAGTCCAAAAAAGTTCGCCATCATATTCGATAGAATAAATCCCATTGACGGATGATCCTTCGGTATTTCTGGAAACAATCTTTTTACTATCGGCATAAAAAGTGTAACTAACTTTTTTAACAACCCTGCTTCCTCTGCAATTTTCATTAGGCCAAGCCAAAATACTAAAACGCTAATAAGTCCTATGCAAATCGTTACCGCATCTTTTGACCCGTCAAATACAGCTTTAGTTACTTCTTCCATCGTTCCGTTTATCATGGCATACACAACCCCTATGACCGCCATCGCTGCCCAGACGAGATTAACCATCGTTTCCAACACCTATCATGTAAGAAAAAATTTCTTTCACGTTGTTCCAGTACATACCCGTTGTAGCTACTAACTTCCGTTTACTATAAAATAAATTCCGTTCTCCAACTTTTTCATTACCAACATAAATGTCTGTCTTCCCAACCTTTACTCCATCCGTAAGTTTTGCACTTTTATCGAGTTCAACTTTTAATACTACGCTCTTTTTTTCCTCTTCAGTTAACGGTACCGAAAAACTATTTTTCGTATAAACATGATTGGCATATTTCTTTTCATTTATTTCAGCAATTGCTCCTTGTCCTAAAACTTTTGTTTGCTTGAAACGGTCAAAACCTTTGTCAAACAAATTCATATGGTCATCCCAATCACTAGAAGCACTCAAAGTTACAACAATTAAATCTAGTCCATCTTTTGATGCCGTTGTAACAAGCGTTCGTCCTGCTTTCTTCGTAAAGCCTGTTTTTCCTCCTGTTGCAAATTCATAATAAGATGTCACAAGCTTATGTTTATTTTTCCACGGATAATCCCAAGAATCTGATTTATACGTTTTTGTTCCAAAAATCTTCTTAAAGGTCTCGTTCCCCATTGCATATTTCGTTAAAAGTGCCATATCATAGGCCGACGAATAATGTGATCCATCTCCATCCAAGCCATGAGGATTTGAGAAGTGAGTATCTTTCATTCCAATTTGTTTCGCCTTTTCATTCATTAAATATACGAACCCTTCTATACTCCCTCCTACATTTTCAGCAATTACTTGCGCTGCATCATTACCAGACCTAAGCATGAGTCCGTATACTAAATCCTCTAACTTCACTTTTTGTCCAGGCTTTAAATAAATTGCCGATCCTTCTACTCGTACTGCTTCATTACTAACCGATACTAGTTCTTTCATTTTTCCTGATTCAGCAGCTAACAATGCTGTCATAATTTTCGTTATACTAGCAATTTTTTGTGGCTCATGTTCTAATTTCCCATAAAGTACACGACCGGATTGCTGTTCCATTAAGACTGCGTTACGAGCACTGACACCACCGTTCATTTTTGCATATGTAGGAATCGGCATAATGCTTGCGTACATTATAATTAGCGTAATTATTATACAAATCCGTCTCATATTTCCCCCCACGTCCTTTTGGCACTTTTTGTACAAGTGTATGCTTGGCCTTTTAAAATATGAACGAAATCTTCCTTCCACCTCCAATAAAAAAGACGCATGGGATATGCGTCTAATACGGCGTCCATTCAATTTGCTTTGCACTTTCAAATCTCTTTTCTACATCAGGCCAATTTACAACATTCCACCAATTTTTAATATATTCATCTTTTCGATTTTGATATTGTAAATAATACGCATGTTCCCATACATCAAGTACAAGGAGTGGTATCGTATCCCACTGTGTAAACAATTGATGAAGCGTGCTTTGCAAAATTTCTAACCTTCCTGAACGGGGTACCCATACAAGAATCGCCCATCCTGAACCTTCCACTTTAGAAGCTGCCTCTGTGAAATGCTTTTGAAAACGCAAAAAACTTCCGAAATCTTGCTCAATTTGTTGTGAAAAAGCCCCTCTCGGACTTCCACCACCATCTTTTTTCATGTTATTCCAAAATATCGTGTGTAAGTAATGACCTGATCCATGAAAAGCCGCTTCTCTTTCCCAATGCTTAATTAAATCAAATTGATTTGTTTTTCTCGCTTCTTCCATCATCTTCTCTGCTTTATTTAATCCTTCCACGTAACTGCGATGGTGTTTATCATGGTGTAACATCATAATTTCTCGTGAAATGTACGGTTCTAACGCATTATATGGATAAGGTAATGGCGGGAGTGTATGCCCCCCAATCGGAACAGCTCGTTCGCTATCCCCTCTTTCACTTAGTTCATATTCCTCTCCTTCTTGAATAAATACTTCCTGTAAATGGTGTTGAATATGTTCTACATCCTCACTTATTTCATACATAAACTCGGCATCTGTGTCGTATTCATGCTCTTTCATACGCTCTAATAACGTTTGAATTTTATAAGCAAGCATATGGACATCATACACTTCCATTGCACGGCTATCTAATACTTGAAGAACACTTTCACACCAGCTTTCTACTTCATGAAAGTAATCTGTAAATACACCTTGCTGACTCATGTCACACCTCCTTGATGCTATCCACTTTAACTATATTCAATTAAAATCCCTTATATAACTGGACAAAAGAAAAGAAGCTAAGTGTCCTTAGCTTCTTTTCCTTAATTAATATTTGTGCAACATTTTTGTTTGATAATCTGTCTCATAATATTCTAGTTCTTCACGCATCAATTGAAATTTCCCTTCTAAATCCTTCATCATTCGTTCTATAGATCCAGGTGGTGTTTGCTGAAAAACAATAGAATTTTTCCCTGTATAAGCAGAACGACTATTTTCATACCAATGATCATTCTTTGGCGAAAAAAACTCTGCAATTACTTGATGATAAATCTTATATAAAACTTTTTCAGCTGCTGTCTTTCGAAATGGCTGGCTATTCAGCAAAACAAAACATGCATCAAGTCCTTCTTCACAAAAAACAAGAAGTCTTCTTATTGACCCTAATATCCCTTTATAATATTGCTCGTTTCCTGTTGGTGTTTCCTCCAATAAAGAAGGTAACGTATGATAATTTACATAATTAGTTATTAAGGAAATGACATCTTCTAAAAATATAGAAACTTGTTCTGTTTGATTTTCAACCATCAAATTAGACATGGCTTCTCTCTCCTTTGCCGTTTTACGCTATTTCTACTCTTTTATTTTTATGTAATTCAGCTAATATTTCTTGTACTTTCACCACTGTTCCTTCGTCAAAGTATCGTTGAAAGTCTGTTACTTCATTGAGATACAAGCGCTTCTGCGCGCGTAGCTCTTTATTGTTCACTAAACAAGCGATTGCTACAATATCTCGTAAATATACGTCTTGTTCTTCTACTTTATAAACTGGATTTCCTTCAAAAGGGGTAATTTCTTGTAAAATTTCTTCAAAATATCGAACATATAAGACAGAAAAGGTTTTCTCTTGATTATTTAATACATATGTCACTTCAGATCTATTAAAAAAATCTTCTGATGTATTCGGTTTTGCTTTTTCTAGCTCATATCCTGCATAACCTATTATAATCATCTACTTCCCCTCTCTTCCTTCTTTCACCTTATTTTAACCCAATTTTCCGATAAACGAAATATTCTTTTAAATATAACCTATATAAAAAATAGCTTCCCTATACAGGAATTTACCTTTTTATTTTTCTTGAAGTTTGTCATAATAATATTATTGTCTCAGTTTTCTTACACAAGGAGAGTTGTATTTATGTCGTTTTCATGGAAACGTTTCTTACAAATCGGGAAAATACTCTTCCCATTTGTTGTCTTAACAATTGTTTTCTTTCAAGCTAAAAAAGAATTAGCAGGCATTTCTTTTTTAGAAGCGATTGAAACAATTAAAAACATTCCAACTGGTGGAGTATTTTTAGCGATTACACTCGGTGCATTTGCCGTTTCAACAATGTTCTTTTATGACTTTGTTATGCTTCGTTACTTAAAAGCCGATATACCTGTACAAAAGATTTTCCGCATCTCATGGATTGCAAACACTTTAAATGGATTTATCGGTTTTGGTGGTCTTGTTGGTGCCGGTGTACGTACAATGTTATATCGTCCGCACATAAAAGATAATGGGAAACTTATTAAAAGCATCGCTTGGATGACAACCGCTTTTATTAACGGATTAGCCATTCTTTCATTCCTCGGCCTTATTGGAATATTAGACACTAGTTTTATTCTGCATGAAAAACCGTGGTTATGGCCTGTTCTTATCTTCTTTGCTCTTTTCGTTCCTATATATATTGGATTTTCTAAAATTAAAAATAGAAAAACAAAACAGCTAGACGGACAAGAGGATGAAGAAGCAGAGAAAAATCCAACAGTTTTATATTCATTAGTTTCATTAGTTGAGTGGGTATCTGCTGGTATCGTTATGTACGTCATTTTAATATTGTTTGGAATTGATATTGAATTTCAAAAGTTTTTAGGTGTTTATGTAATTGCAGCTTTAGCCGGTGTCGTAAGTCTTGTCCCTGGTGGCCTTGGTTCATTTGATCTTGTTTTCTTAACTGGACTCGGACAATACGGTATTGATACAGGTGTATTACTACCTGCTATGTTATTATATCGCCTTGTCTATTACATCTTACCATTCTGCCTTGGTCTCATTTTTGCAGCCTTTGAAATGACAGGAGCAGCCATTAAAAAAATTGAAGATAAACCATTTATTGCACCTGCATTAGAAACAACTGGCGTAATTTGGACTTTACAACGTGATTTTTTAGGAAAATTAGGCTCATGGGCATCCGCCGCTTTAACAGTGTTCGCTGGCTTGATGGTTATTCTATCAACAATTTTACCAACTAGTATTAACCGAGCTCACGCCTTACATATTTTAGCTCCCAAGCACCTTATTCAATTTTCTTTTAGCTTATCATTAACATTTGGTATTCTCCTCCTGATTCTTTCGCGAGGAATATATTACGGAACAAAGCGTTCATACTATATGACAATTGTTTCTTTAATTGGAGCAGCAATCTTTAATACCCTAAAAGGAATTGATATTGAAGAAACCTTTATTTTATTAATCGTACTTGCTGTGTTGTATATGCTTCGTAAAAGATTTTTACGCGAGAAAATGGAAGTCTCTCTTTCTGATATCGTAAAAGTATTTATCTTCTTATTGCTTACGTTATATTTATATAAAAACTTAGGCATTTTATTTGCAGGCGCAAAAGAAGCATTCCAACCCGATTTTGTCGTTCGAAATATTACACAGGTTAAACGAAGTGCATTAGCAGCCGCATTTTTCGTTCCTACTTTTTTACTTATCGGTTCACTAATTGCCAATCGTTACCGTAGTGAATTTCCCGGGCAACCAGCTAATGACAAAAGGTTAGAAAACTTCTTAGAGGAACATGGCGGGAACGTACTTAGTCATTTAGGTTTTTTAGGAGATAAGCAGTTCTTCTTTAGTAGTGACGGAAAAGCACTTCTTCTCTTTTCAATTACTGGAAAACGTCTTGTTGTACTTGGTGATCCAATTGGTGATCCATCCTCCTACCGTACCGTGTTGCAAGAATTTTTAGCTGAAGCTGATCGATTTGGGTATATTTGCGTATTTTATCAAATTGAAAGTAAATGGATGAGCTTATACCACGATTTCGGCTATAACTTCTTTAAACTTGGCGAAGAGGCTGTCGTTGATTTAAATACGTTTACAATAACAGGAAAAAAACGTGCTGGTATGCGAGCTACTTTCAATCGTTTTGAACGAGAAGGTTATACATTTTCTATTCATGAGCCACCATTCTCAGACGAATTATACGAGGAATTAAAGAAAGTGTCTGATGCTTGGCTTGGCGGAAAAAAAGAAAAAGGATTTTCACTTGGATACTTCGATCGTGAGTATATTAGCCGTGCCCCTATCGCTACTTTATCTGATGCAGAAGGAAAAATAATTGCCTTTACAACCTTTATGCCAGTATATCAAAGTGGCATATTATCTGTTGATTTAATGCGTTATTATCCAGACGCTCCTAGCGGCATCATGGATGCAATTTTTATCCACTTATTCCACTGGGCAAAAGAAAATGAATACCATTCCTTTAATATTGGTATGGCACCACTCTCAAATGTCGGTTTATCAACGCAATCGTTCTGGTCTGAACGAGTTGCCGCTGCAATATTTAATAACGTTCGTTACACATATAGCTTCAGCGGTTTACGACATTTCAAAGAAAAATACAAACCTGCATGGAGTGGAAAATATTTAGCATTTCGAAAGAATCATTCTTTACCAATTACAATGCTCTCTGTAACAAAATTAATAGGAAAACGAAAAACAGCTAAGTTCTTAGCTGTTTTTCGTTTTTGCACTTGTATACTAAACTCTTTTGTATATTTTTTACCATTTATATAGAAATCTCCCCATATTTTATATGTTCCTTCTTCAGGAAATGTAATTCTATATTGTAATTGTTCATCCGTATCAACAGGAATGGCGTATAAAAAATGCTCCCTCGTCTCATCAACGATATAAAGAGCGTTGACTTCACCTCTCCCCGAATTTAATTTCAGCTTTTCTCCCTTTTTCGCTTGAAACTGAAATGTTAATGTCGTTGCCTCATTCGGGTGTAATGCACCGAATAAAAGAGACACTTGATGCTCTCCTATATTTTTTGTAAGTACAGTATCAACAGGTAGTTTCTTTTTATTTTTGTCCTTGTTTTTCTCCTTTTTTTCTTCACCAAAATCTTTCTTAGAAAATGATTCCACGGACTTGTTTTCATCTTCATACAAAAATATCGTGTACTCTTCACCTTTCGCTACATCTGAAGATAACTTATACGATCCATTTCCAGCAAATATAGGCTTCGTTTGTTGTATGTTTTTCAAATTCCCATCTACTATCACTGCTCGAATTTGATCGTTCACACCACGAACTTCATTATTCATTTTATTTAGCAATTGAAACGAAATATCGACTTTTTCATTTCCCTTTTTATTTTTCACATCCCATTTCACTTCTTGAACATCTCCGGTCGTTTCTACAGTTTCTTGATATTTTTTTATGTAAAATCCTCCTGCCACAATAAGTACTAGTGTAATAAGCCCAATGACAAGATTTTTCAAAATATCACCTACCATTTTTATTGTCTTTATCCATGCAAAACCTCTTAAATATATATTCTAGATTATGATTTATGAAATCCTCCTCTTTTGCACATATTACAAATAAAAAAGATTTTGATTGAAAGGAGTCGTAGTGTATAATGCAAATGATATTGATTTCTATCAATACATTATAAGGAGGATTTTTCATGAGTGTACATATTGAAGCAAAACAAGGCGAAATTGCTGAATCTATTCTATTACCTGGTGATCCATTACGTGCAAAATATATTGCTGAAACATTTTTAGAGGATGTTACTTGTTATAACAACGTGCGTGGCATGTTAGGTTTCACTGGAACTTACAAAGGAAAGCGTGTATCTGTTCAAGGTACAGGCATGGGTGTTCCTTCTATTTCTATTTATGTAAACGAATTAATTCAAAGCTACGGAGTGAAAAATTTAATTCGTGTTGGGACATGTGGTGCTATTCAAAAAGATGTTAAGGTACGTGACGTTATTATTGCGATGACGGCTTGTACAGATTCTAATATGAACCGCTTAACATTCCCAGGTTTTGATTTTGCCCCTGCTGCAAACTTTGATCTTTTAAAGAAAGCTTACGATGCTGGAACAGAAAAAGGATTACACGTTCGTGTTGGTAACGTATTAACAGCAGATGTATTTTATCGTGAGAGCATGGACATGGTTAAAAAACTTGGAGATTACGGTGTATTAGCAGTAGAGATGGAGACGACTGCTCTTTACACATTAGCAGCTAAATATGGTGTAAATGCATTATCTGTATTAACAGTAAGCGACCATATCTTCACTGGTGAAGAAACAACATCTGAAGAGCGTCAAACTACATTTAACGAAATGATTGAAATCGCTTTAGATGCAGCAATTCAGCAATAGTACACTAAAGAACTTGTCATACGTCTGGCGAGTTCTTTTTTATGCTACAATACTTCGACAGTCACTGCACCTTCTCTTTATGTGACTTTCTATAAAAAACTACTTTAGAGAGAGACAGATTTCTCCCCTCTATTTTTTTGTAACCTTTGTTATAATTAAGAAATCATTTATATTACAGTATTTTTCATACGAGGTGAAACAGTGAAGAACAGAAGCATCGTCTTTAAACTATTTTTATTAACATCAACTTTATTTACAATCATATTTCTCCTTTTTTTCCTTGGACAATCTCTATTTTTAGAGAAGTTTTATATTAATAAGAAAGTAAAAACCGTTCAGACGGCTTTTGAAAAATTCGTAAATAATTACGAAAAAAGCGCCCAAGACTTTGAGGACACTAGAAAATTAAAACAAGAATTTCATGATAAAACAAATGCTGAAATCCAATTTTTAGATTCTAACGGAATTATTAAAAGTGAAAACAGTTTTTACATTGATGTGATTAATCCTAACAATAATAAAACCTATTCCATCCCCCTTAACAACCTTTTAACACCTGAAGAATATAATAAATTTGTAAACTTAGGATTAAAAAAAGATGGAATAATTTATGTAGACGGACTACTCCAACCGAATAATATAATAACACCTCAAGAATTAATAACCAATAATACTAGATGGGAAAATGAACAATTCAATTCAGATTTTCAATCCATTAGTGGTAATCCATCTAAAAATAAACTTAAAAATCGATATAATAATACGGGTTCTCCAATCCATTTTACTGGGATAATATCTAAATTACAGCTTCCTTCCAAGACTGAGATTCGTCTTGCAAAGGATTTTGAAACATTACAAGCTGTTCAATATTTTGCAAGAACTATTAGGCAAGGTACTTCTAATTCAAATCAATTAAACACGTATATTTTAGATAGTGGGGAAAATATAAAAAACAGTGTCTTTGTAAAGCCTATTATGGAAAACGGAGAAATTAAGGAGTACGCTTTTGCGATAGCATCTTTACAACCCGTTAATGAAGCGATGCTCGTTTTAAAAGATTATTATGTCTATGCCTTAATTATCGTGTTTCTCGTTATTATTTTGTTATCCTTCTACTACTCAAAAATCATTGTTAAACCATTAATTAAGATAAATCGTGTTACAAAAAAAATGGCCAATTTTGATTTTAGCGAGAAGTTACCTGTTGCAGCAGATGATGAAATTGGTGGATTATCAAGCAGTATTAATACACTCTCTGTAAATTTAAAAGATCGAATCGACCGATTAAATGTTGCCAATACAAAATTACAACAAGATATTGAACGCGAACGTCAATTGGAAAAAACGAGAAAAGAATTCATTTCTGGTGTATCTCATGAATTAAAAACACCACTTAGTGTTATTCGTAGCTTCGCTGAAGGTATTCAAGATGGCGTAAGTAAAGATACGACCTATTATACAAATGTTATTTTAGAAGAAACAGAAAATATGAATAGGCTTATTGTTGAAATGTTAGAATTAGCAAAACTTGAATCTGGTACGTACAAACTAGAAATGTCGACATTCTCAATCGGTGAATTAATTCAACAAGTCTATACAAAATTATTATTTAGCATGGAAGAAAAACATTTACAAGTGGACATCCATGTTGACTCATCTCTATTTGTTAAAGCAAATCGTAGCCGTATTGAGCAAGTAGTTGTGAACTTGCTTAGCAATGCAATTCGATATACTCCAGATGGTGAAAAAATACACGTCTCTGTTGTAGAAACGGAAGATACAGTGAAAATCGAAATTGAAAACACGGGCAATCCTATTCCAGAAGAAAGTCTTGAAAAAATTTGGGATCGCTTCTACCGTTTAGATGCTTCTCGTAGCCGTCATACTGGAGGTACCGGTCTTGGGTTATCTATTGTAAAAAACATTTTAGACTTACACCGCGCTGAATACGGTGTGTATAATACTACTAATAGTGTTGTATTTTATTTTAATTTACAAAAAGTAAAAGAAGTCAAATAATTTGTCTTAATTTCACTAGGAGTTCACATGAAATTCACACTCTCCCTTTATAGTAAGAAACAAGTTAATCCTTTCCTTTACACATACAAAAGAGGAGAGTGCGTGAAATGAAACAAGCAGGACAACCAATTCAAAACGAAAAACAATTAGAAACTATCAAAAATATACTTTTACAATCTTCGAAACGTGATGGCTTATTATTCGTATTAGCTGTAAATTCTGGCTTGAAAGTAAGTGAAATCTTACAATTAAAAGTTAGTGATGTAATCGATGAAGACGAAAATGTTCGCCATTCCATTTTATTTTACAATGAAAAAGTAAAGAAACATAAATGGTTTGCTGTAAATGAAGACTTACAGCACGCAATCGAAGATTACATGAAAGAACGTAAAACTTGGAAACGTAATGAACCATTATTAAAGTCTCAAAAAGGGACAAAGTCTATTACGAGACAACATGCATGGTACATTTTAAACAAAGCTGCAAAAGAAGTTGGATTAGAAGGGATTAGCTCACATACACTTCGAAAAACTTGGGGCTATTGTGCATACAAATCAGGTGTTGACATCGCATTTTTACAACATTTCTTTGACCACAGTACTCCATCAAAAACTTTAAAGTATATCGGTATTGCTTAATAATTCTTATACATAAAAAAGGTTACCATTTATAAATCTGGTAACCTTTTTTATGTTTCATATTCTCTTTTCTTGTCTCTCCTATACTGTAGTGGTACTCTAATAGTAAGGGGGAGAAATTATGAACACATTAACAATTGAATTACCGAAAGAAACGGCTGAAAAACTTGATTTATTAAAGAAAGCTTATCAAAAGAAAACAGGTGCTACTATTTCTGAAAGCACTCTCGTTCAAACACTTATCTCAAAGGAATTTATCCAAGCGATAACTCCTTTTGATTTACAACAAATCATCAATGGAAAAGAACAGCAGTAATCGCTGTTCTTTTTTTATTACTATTTAAAATATAAAGTGAAACTTTAATCAGTGGGGGTTTACGGGCAGCAGGGATTCCACCTAACTTCTTTGCTCCAGCCGAATTTTGAGGTAAGAGTTTTACTGCCCGCAAATAGCGGGATAAAAAGTTTTTTACTTATTTTCCGAAAAACCATTGACAATGATAATGATAACCATTATCATTTATTATGAAGCCAACAATTGATGAATCAACCAAACGCTCAGTAACATTGTTACCCCTCTTTTTCATATAGAAAAGCACTGTACATTCCCCCTGTTTGTGCAGTGCTTTTCTTGTTTGTATTTATTCAAATAAATTTAATTGCTCCGGTTTCGGTTCACCATATGCAATATTCAACATTTCCATCAATTGTTTTGCATTATCCGCGGCATCTCCACCTGAATTATTATTAAACAATACATATATATCCTTCGTCTTCTTTTTCAATCGCTCTAATCGTTCTACCCATTCCGCCAACTCTTTATTATTATAACGATATAAACAGCGAACTGCTCTCCAATTTTCTCCTTTATCCAGCCAACCATGAACATTTCGGCCATGAAAACGTATTAACGCCATGTCCGAGTTTGTTGCCTCTAATACAAGCGGTACTGATCCTATTCCTGCCTGAGGCTCATCGCAAATTGTATGAATCCATTTTTCTTTTTCTAAAAACTGTAACGTCTTATCTCTCATTTCTGGATAAAACCATGTTTGATTTCGAAATTCTATTGCACATGGGAAATCTTCCATTTTTTCTTTCGTGTATCGAAGTAAGTCTACATTTTTCACTTTACAATCAAACCATGGTGGATATTGAAATAAAATCATTTTTAATTTATTTGCTTCTATTAAAGGAAAAATGGATTGTTTATACACATCAAACATCTCATCGAACGTAGAAAAAGGGATTTCCCCTTTCATATGTCCTGTCATTCCTTGATAGGCTTTTACTATAAAAGAAAAATCTTTCGGCGTTTCTATCGCCCATTTTGTATAATTCCGCGCAGGTTGTATCGCATAAAATGAACTATCTACTTCCACAATGGGAAAATGTTCACTATAAGTTCGCAATTTATTTCTATTTTCATAGGGATTTATATATAAAGAATCATGATCTCCCCATCCTGTTACTCCAATAAAAAGCAAACGAATCCCTCCCTTCTCAACTTCAGCCTACACTCATTCTATATTACTTCACAAAAATACCATCCGACCAATTTCACAAAGTAGCTCTTTCTTTAAGAGTATCCGTATAAAAATATGATATACTAGATGGAAGAATTTTTAAATTGAGGGGTTATTTATGCTTCAAGACGATATTATTTTATCTCATGAAAATCGAATAAAAGAATTAGAAAATAAAGTGCGGTTATATGAAGAGCTTGTAAATCAATTACCACATCATTTCACATATAAAAATCCACATATTGGTTTGCAAATAAAAAAAACGAGAACATCTCATTCTATTCAACCCATACAACAAAAAGATAAAGAGCCTACCTTTCAGCTTACTTGCGATTCACTATTTTTATTTGAACAACTCGAAAAATATTTTGTTCATATTTTCGATGCATTTTCGCATCACGTCACTTTTATTGATAATAAAGGGAACATTACATTATGTAATCAAGCTGCAGCAGATGATTTTGGTGTCATACGAAATTCTATAATCGGGAAACCAATTCAACAATTATTAAACTTGCCTGAAGAACAAATTAAAGCTATTGAAACGTTAAAAACAGGAACTGAAATATATAATGAAGAAGTGTTAGACAAAAACTACGGCATCGTAAACAACCGCATTATTCGTGATTATAATGGAGAGATTTTCCGAGTTATTAGTGTATTTCATTATTTAAATACAGAACGTGATGCCGAAAAGTTTTCTCTAGCTGGACGAATTGCAGCTGGGATTGCACATGAAGTACGAAATCCCCTTACAACGGTACGTGGGTACTTGCAATTTCTACAAGATAGCGTTTCTCCATCCAATAAAGAATTGTTTAAAAGTCTACTCATTCCTGAACTAGATCGTGCAAATAGTATTATCACAAAATTTTTATCCATTTCAAAAACGCGTGAATTTACTAGAGAACCTTTTCCGATCAATACGTTTTTACGCGAATATATTCAACAACTACTTGCTAGTGAAGTTTTTTTACACAACATTTCTATTGACTATGAATTTTCTACGGAATTAGATGGTGTACTTGTCAATATCGATCGCCATGAACTCGTGCAAGTTTTTTTAAATTTATTTCAAAATGCTGTCGATGCTCAAGGTGAAGAACTTCTTTCTATTCAAATTACTAGTTATCGCTTAGATAATTTTGTTCGTATTACTTTCAAAGATAATGGAACCGGCATTCCTCCAGCTATTCAAGAATATATATTTGATCCGTTTTTCTCTACAAAAGACTCAGGAACGGGACTGGGATTATCAGTAACGAAGAAAATTATTCAAAATCATAACGGTACATTAAAAATGTCTAGTAATCAAAACGGTACAACTTTCACTATTTCCATTCCAATTTTACCTAAAGCGAACTATGAACGAATTAATCATTAAAAAGGTTGTGCTGTTCCACGAACTGCACGCAAATTGTTAAATTATATCTAACAATTTGCGTGCAGTTTTTTTATTTTAGCCTATTCTTTTTTAACTCATATAAATCTTTCTCTATCTCTTCATTGTTCTTTGTTTTCACAATATAGGTAAACTTCTTATTTTTTTTGAAATAGTAGTTTGTCCCTCACGAATTCAGTTTAGCTTTCATTTTATTATATAGTAACGACTATTTATTCTATAAAAGAAAGGGATGAACAAATGTCCAAAAAAAATAAAGGGAAAGTATTTTATGGTAATGATTGTTGCGAAGTAAGAGCTTGCAGTTATATTAACATCTCTAAGGCAGAACTAAAAGAGTATGCTAGACTTCTTCAAGCTCTTGGTCATAGTATTCAAGCTGTATTTCAAAACCCTTCTCAAGAAAACATCGATAAACTAATTGCTCTCCTGAATAATCTTCAAAAATTCCTCAATTGCTTAGATTTATCACCTGCACAAGAAAAAATTGGTAGCTCTATTATTGCTAACTTATTAACTATCCTAAAGTCCTCACCTTTCTCATGCGGAGCATTGTACGTTGAGTTACAAAGTTTGCTTAATTATTTATTGTATATTGCTAAGTTATTCAAAATCGATTGCTGTGCTATCGATAAACTAGTTAAGCTCATTACAGAAATTCAAGCTATCCTAGTTCAATATGGATCAGGTTGCCTTGGTGGAGGAACAATAGGACCTACTGGACCTCAAGGACCTGCTGGTGCTCAGGGCGCTACTGGATCTCAAGGACCTCAAGGGCCTCAAGGTATTCAAGGACCTCAGGGACCGGCTGGTGCTCAAGGTGCTACTGGACTTCAAGGACCACAAGGTATTCAAGGACCGGCTGGTGCTCAAGGTGCTCAAGGACCGGCTGGTGCTACTGGTGCTCAAGGTGCTCAAGGTGCTCAAGGCGCTCAAGGTGCTCAAGGACCGGCTGGTGCTACTGGTTCCCAAGGTGCTCAAGGCGCTCAAGGCGCTCAAGGACCGGCTGGTGCTACTGGTTCCCAAGGTGCTCAAGGCGCTCAAGGACCGGCTGGTGCTACTGGTTCCCAGGGTGCTCAAGGCGCTCAAGGACCGGCTGGTGCTACTGGCGCTCAAGGTGCTACTGGACCGGCGGGCACACCAATTCCTGTAACTATAGCAGCAATAGGAAATTCTAATCCACAAACTATATCTCCTGGAACAAACATCCAATTCAATCAAGTTTTCGAATTAAATAATATAACTTTTAACGACACTTCAGATACTTTAACTATTCTAGAAACAGGAGTATACGATATTAGTTTCTCAGCATCTACAACCTTCCCGGGTTCTTCACCATTTGGATTCGGTATTTCATTCGACGGTCAACCACCTACTCGTAATTTTTCAACTAACGTTATCGGTAGTGCTGTTTCTTTCTCTACAATCGTTACTTTACAAGCTGGTACAACCATTGCTGTACAACCTACAGCAAATACTATTTCTATTCCTAACACTGGTGACACAACAGCTACACTATCAGTCTTCCGAATTTACTAACTTTTAGTTTTTATCTTATTTTTGAAAGACCAAGAATATTTGATTTATAGTAATTTGTATTATTTTGATTGTATGTTAAATCTCTCTTTTAATAAAAAGGAGTACTTATTTTGGAGGATAAGTACTCCTTCTTTACGTTTCTTTACTTCAAATTTACTTTAGCTTAATTCTCTTTTTGTATGATAAATAGTGAAGACAAAGACATGAAAGAGGGATGATAATGAGAATTATATCACTGACACGTTTTTGGTTTGTTCTTATGGTATGCATAATTTTATGTATAGGATTTCTTTTAACTCTAAAATATTCAAACATTTCAAAAGCAGAAAGAAAAACAGTTCCATACGAACTTCTGTATACAAAACAAAACAACATCCCGTATTCCTCTTCCACACAAAATGAAAAAAAGGTTATAAAAGGAATGCTTATTACAGAAGCTTCTAGTTACGAAGCGCTACTTCAAATTGCTGAAACGATTAGAGATCAGTATACAAATAAAGAAATTGATGAAATCACACTTTCTATCCACAATAAAAATAATAGTAATTATGAAGAAGAATTACCTTACGAACCTATTAGTAAAGGTACAGTAATCGTCACATACGATTCTCAATCCTTTGGCAGTACGAACATTATACTTAACGAGTAATATCATTTATCCCAATTGATATGTACTAATAACTAGTAAAGGTAAACAAAAATCTCCACCGATTAAAGTTTCATTTTATTTTCCATACGAAAAAGAGGCGAATTTCGTTATTCGCCTCTTTCTTTTACCAAAATGATGGAATCCACTCTTTCACCTTGTCAAACCACTCTTGTTGCTCTTTTTTTCTTTGTTGTTCCTCTTCTTTTCGTTTTTCTCTTCTTCTTTCCTTCGTTTTCTTCCTCAATCATTTTTAATTGCTTTGTATAATCCGCTTCAGGTATTAGTGATAACTGAAATGCCTTTTGAGCTGGATTTCCATTCGCTTTCTTCATAATGTCCCGGAACATTGTCGTTGTAATTTGACTTCCTCCCGGCACATAATGCTCACTATCCGTTTTATCATACCCTACCCAAATCGCACCTACTAAATCCGGTGTGTATCCAACAAACCAAGAATCCTTCGCACCAGTGCTTGGTCCATTTACAAGCTGGGTAGTCCCCGTCTTGCCTGCGGTATCGATATTATTAACTTTCGCTTTTTCACCCGTTCCCCTTTCAATCACACCTTTTAATAAGTATGTCATCTTTTGGGCAACTTTCTCGTTCGTCACACGAGTTTCTTTCTTATACCATTTTCCAATTGTTTCTCCTTCAGCATTTTGGATTTCTCTAATGGCATGAGCTTCTACTTGGACACCATCATTTGCAAATGTGCTATACGCTTGAGCCATTACAAATGGAGAAGTCCCTACATGCATACCTCCTAAAGCAATCGGATACGTACGATCTTCAGGCTCTAATGGGATACCAAACCGCTCTAAAGATTTCAATCCTTTATCTAATCCAATTTGCTCTAATAACCAAACTGCTGAAACATTATATGACTTTGCCACTGCTTCATACATCGTCACATTACCATGGAACGTATGATCACTATTTTGTGGTGCATATTCTTTAATATTAAATGGTTCATCTTTTAAAACATCGTATACTTCATATCCTTGTTCTAACGCTGGTACATACACTGCAAGAGGCTTTAACGTTGAACCGGGCTGCCTTTTTAATTGTGTTGCATGATTAAACTGTAAAAATTGATAAGGACCTCTGCCTCCAACTAAAGCTGGAACACCGCCAGTTTTTGGATTCATAAGGACCACTCCAGTTTGCATAAGCTGATCTGAACCACTATCTTTAAAATAACTATCATTATTCACAACATCTTCAACCGCTTGTTGTTTTTTCGGGTCAAGTTCCGTATAAATACGATAACCACCTGCTAAAATTTCATTTTGCGTTAATTCATACTTGTCCATCGCTTCTCTAACAATATAATCTACGTATTGAGAATATTTCCCCTTATATTTATCGTCAACACCACGTCGTAATACAAGACCTGATTCTTTCTCCTGATTATATTGTTCTGCAGAAATATATCCTTGTTCCTTCATTAAACCTAATACGACATTACGTCTTTCAATGGATTTATTAAAGTTTTTATACGGCGAATACGCAGATGGCGCTTTAATTAATCCTGCAATCGTTGCAGCTTCTGAAATTGTTAAGTCTTTTACCTCTTTATCAAAATAAGATTTAGCTGCTCTTTTTATCCCCCAAGCACCTTCACCAAAATAAATTTGATTCATATACATTTCTATAATTTCATCTTTTGAATAAGTACGCTCTATTTTTTTTGTTAAAAAATATTCCTTTATTTTACGTGAGTATGTGCGATCTTGTGTTAAAAATACATTTTTTGCAAGTTGTTGTGTAATTGTACTACCACCAGCCACAACTTCACCAGCTGTAATGTTCTTAAATACAGCGCTTATGATTCCACTATAGTAAATGCCATGATGACTAAAAAATTCCTTATCTTCCACTGCAACAATTGCTTGAACCATAATATCAGGAATATCTTTCCTTTTGACCCCTTCTGTTTTAGAAGAAGCTAATTTAGTCGCAACTTCATTATTTGCATCATAAATTAAAGTCGGTTGTGGCACAGCTTGTTTTAATTCAGATATATCTTGAATGGAAATTATTATATTTACAGCAATAAATAGAGTAACGAGCAAACTTCCCAATACAATTAATGAATTGCGTAGTTTTTTCCTCTGATTGAACCACTCAAGCGTTTTTTTTAAGTGAGTGTTCTTCAATTTCATTCGTTCACTTCCTTCGTTTGTGTACACGCTTCTTTTTAAAAGGAAGAATATACCTCCTTTTAAATTTATTATAATAACGTAGTCTTTCCTATAGTGTAAAGCTTTTCTTTCACATTCATACTTTTTACAAGAAAAGGACATTCTACAAGTAAGATATTCACTATAGTATTAATATTATTAATGCAACAATGTGAGTTATGTTAAGTTTTTGTAAACTTTTCGATAAAATGTTTTAAAAAACGACAGTTTTTTGTTAGAATTGACTAGCCAATATATTTTACATATATTACTTTTGTGGGGGTAACAATAATGGTCTTTAAATCAAAAAAAGATAAATTTTCTGAAATGCTTATGAACGTTTCCGAAAATTTAAAAGAAGGCGCGCAGTTTTTCGTGGAGTATAAAATTAAAAATGCCAGCGATTTAAAAGAGTTTTCTATGCGCATGAAAGAGTATGAGTCGAAAGGTGACTCATTTATTCACGAAATCATTATGGAGCTAAACAAAGCGTTTATTACTCCTATTGAACGTGAAGACATCCTACAGCTTGCAATGAGTATGGATGATGTATTAGACGGATTAGATCACAGTGCTGGTCTATTCGAAATGTATTCTATTACAGAAGCTGATGAATACATGATTAAATTCGTTGAAGCAATTAATCAATGTGCGATTGAGATTGCAAATTCTGTTGAATTACTGTCTAAAAAGAAATTAGTCGACATTCGTACAAATGCGATTAAGATTAAGGATTACGAGTCACAATGTGACGATATTCGCCGTCACGCGATTAAACACTTATTCTCTCGTGAAAAAGATCCGATTAAAATTATTCAATATAAAGAGATTTACGAAGAGCTTGAAGAAGTAGCTGATAGCTGTCAAAGCGTTGCAAACGTATTAGAAACAATTATTATGAAGAACGCGTAAGGAGTTTGATCATGGATACACTCTTGATACTGACCGTTTTAGTAGTCATTTGCGCTTTAGCTTTTGACTTTATCAATGGATTTCACGATACAGCAAACGCTATTGCAACGGCTGTTTCAACGAAAGCTCTAAAGCCTAGACATGCAATTATTATGGCAGCTATTATGAACTTTTTAGGTGCAATGACATTTACAGGTGTAGCAAAAACGATTACAAAAGATATCGTTGACCCATTTGCTTTGCAAAATGGTTCTCTTGTAATTTTAGCTGCTTTGCTTGCGGCAATAGCTTGGAACTTAATTACTTGGTACTATGGTATTCCAAGTAGTTCTTCGCATGCAATCATTGGTGCAATCGCAGGTGCAGCAATTGCTGCTGCTGGTTTTGCCGCTTTAAATTTCAAAGGGTTCATAAAAATTATTGAAGCTTTAATCATTTCACCGATTATCGCTTTCGTTATTGGTTATATCGTATATAGTATTTTTAAAGTAGTCTTTAAAAACTTTAACTTAACAAAAACGAATAAGAACTTCCGTATATTCCAGATTTTCACTGCAGCATTACAAGCTTATACACACGGTACGAATGATGCACAAAAAGCAATGGGAATCATCACGATGGCTCTTATGGCCAATAACTATCATACTTCTGACGACATTCCGTTCTGGGTACAATTATGTTGTGCAATCGCAATGGGACTTGGTACTTCTGTCGGTGGATGGAAAATTATTAAAACTGTCGGTGGACAAATTATGAAAATTCGTCCTGTAAATGGTGTAGCTGCCGATTTATCATCATCACTTGTTATTTTCGGTGCAACATTCATTCACTTACCGGTTAGTACTACGCACGTTATCTCTTCTTCTATTTTAGGGGTTGGTGCTTCTCATCGTGTGAAAGGTGTAAAATGGGGAACTGCAAAACGCATGTTAATTACATGGGTTATTACACTTCCAATTTCAGCTTCTTTAGCTGCGTTATTTTACTCCTTATTACACTTAATCTTTTAATTAAAAGTCGTCTTCCTTATTTTTCTAGGAAGACGACTTTTTTGTGAACAAGCCTATTTCTTATTAAAAAGCGTGTATAATGATTGGTGGATAAGTTATATAGAGGAGTTGGCAATTTTGGAATACATCATGTTACTTTTCATCGGATTAATCGCTGGGACAGTCGGGAGCCTAGTAGGGCTTGGGGGCGGAATTATTATCGTTCCGTTATTAATTGGATTACACAGTTTATCACCACAACTCGCAGTAGGAACTTCTATGGTAACAGTCGTTTTTACAGGGCTGTCTTCTACCCTTACATACATGAAACATAAACGGGTAGATTATAAAAGTGGACTTATTTTATTTATCGGGAGTGGCCCTGGTGGTATTATCGGGTCATGGGCAAACAAATTTTTAAACCAAGATACATTTTCTTTATACTTTGGGATTTTTCTTATATTCGTCTCCATTCTTCTTATGCTACGAGACAAATTAAAACCTCTTTCCCTATCAAATATGACTGTAATTAAACGATCTTTTACAGATAAAGAAGGAAATACTGTAGACTATCAATTCCCACCATTTCTCGCTATCTTTATTGCCTTTATAGTTGGATTTATATCCGGATTATTCGGGATCGGTGGTGGCGCCTTACTTGTGCCAGCGATGATGCTCCTTTTTGCGTTCCCAGCACACATTGCTGTAGCAACTTCGATGTTTATCGTATTTTTATCAGCAATTGTAAGTTCTGCAACTCACATCTCCCTTGGAAATGTTAGCTGGATCTATGCATTAATTTTGATTCCTGGTGCATGGATTGGTGGAAAAATCGGGGCTTATATTAACACAAAATTAAGCGGTAATGCCGTAATTAATTTATTACGTATCACATTAATTATTCTTGGAACTAGATTAATCATTACTTCATTTTTATAACGCGTTCTTTCTAGAATGCGTTTTTTCTTATACACATGAATATAAAAAGGCTCCTAGGAGAACAAATAAAACTAAACAAACACTTAATAGCATAAAATTTGAAATATGTACTTTCTTCAAGTTGATCACTCCTATAGCTACGACTGTTATCTTTATGATAGCGAAAAAACCGGTCGCATGCAGTTACAAAGTGCTAACAATGCAAAATCATTTATTACAAATTTTATCCTTATATTTCATTTCTTTGTATAATCTATCGATTCAATAAAAAAAGATGTCATATTGACATCTTTTTAGTGAAGAAGTGACCATCCCATAAAGTCTTCATGTACTTGGCACGCCCTCTTATCGTTTCGATCATATAATTCAGCATAACTATCTGTTTCTTCATCATAAGCCATCGTATAAATAATTTGGCCGTCTATTTCAACGGATAAAACGACTCCACCTTTCATCTCTTCTACATGAATGATAGCATTCGCCGGAATTCTCATATCCGTCATCTTCATCGCATCTAACAATATACTAAACCCCCTACAGCGTATTCATTGCTAGTACTATTACACACTAAATAGTATACTACTGTAATAGCATACATTTCGTCAATGAAATTGCTGTTTAAAAAGCATATTGTCTTTATACATTTACGCTAAAATATAAGAAATAGAAATGTTTTAATGGGGGGCTAACATTGATTCTACATAAGGGAGATGTATTATTCCGTCAAGGTGAGGACGGTCCATTATATTTTATAAAAACAGGTTTATTAAAAGTTATTCGGTTAGAAGCAGACGGAACACCATTTTTATTTAATATTATCGTTCCTGGTGAAACGATACCTCACCATTCTTTAATTTCACCGAAGGAATATCACGGTACAGCTATCGCTTTAATGAAAACAGAAGTTGAGCCTATAATTAGCAATGAATGGTACGATCAACTCCAGGCAAATCCTGCATCTTATGAAAATATCGCTATGCAATTACAATCGAAATTAAGAATGATGCAACAGCGTATCGATCAATTGACAACTGTTTCTCCTAAAGAGCGCCTTCATCGTTTACAAGAGTGGTTCACCTTATATTTAGGTGACATCCCTATTTATGAAATATTAACACAAACTGAAATTGGTCAGCTCATAGGTGTACGCCGTGAAACAGTAAATCGCTTATTAAGAGAACAAGCAAAAAACGAGGTAAAATAATATCTCGTTTTTTGTGTAGCAACGTTAATCTATTGTAAGCTTGCTGCGGGACCGAAAAATTCATAATGAATGTTCTCTTGTTTAACACCCAAATCAATCAATGCAGCATTTATATGCTTCATAAATGGTACTGGGCCACAGAAATAAAATTCTGCTTCAGTTGTTGGAATAATAGTTTGTAACCATTCACGTTCAATGAATCCTTCTTTGTCAAAATTCTTCATTTCCACATCTTGCTCTGTCGGTGAAGAATAGCAAGTATATGCTTTCACTTGTTCATACTCTTTTTCTACTGTCTCAACATGCTCTTTCATCGCATGTGTATTACTATTTATCGCTGCATGAACAAAGCATACATTACGCTTTGATTCTTGTTCGATTAGCGTATTTAACATACTCATCATCGGTGTAATACCTACTCCACCACTAATTAGTATAACAGGTAATGTTGACTCCATATTTAACACGAAATCTCCCGCTGGTGCACTTACTGATAAGACATCTCCTTCTCCTACATGATCATGTAAGTAATTAGATACTTTACCATCTGGTGTATCTACACCTTTTTCTTTCTTTACACTAATGCGATAGTATTCTTTTCCAGGAGCATCAGATAAGCTATATTGACGATTATGCGTATATGTTTCACCTTCAATATTTATTTGAATCGTTACATATTGTCCTGGGATGAATGAAGAAACTTTCCCACCATCTTCAGGTTTTAAATAAAATGATGTAATAACGTCACTTTCCTTCACTTTTTTAACAATCACAAAGTTGCGGAAATCTTTCCATCCACCTTCTTTATGTGCAGCCTCTTCATACATATCCGCTTCAATACTAATGAATGCATCAGCAATGACGCCATACGCTTCTCCCCATGCATTTAAAACTTCATCAGGTGCGCCTGCGACCTCTTTAATCGCTCGTAGTAAGCATGTACCTACTATTGGATAATGCTCTGCTTTAATACCTAAACTTCTATGCTTATGACCGATTTGCTTTACAACTGGAATAATAGCTTCTAAATTATCGATGTACATTGCAGCTGCATAAACCGCATTTGCTAATGCTTGTTGTTGTCTTCCCTTTTTCTGGTTCGTATGGTTGAAAATATTCAATAACTCCGGATGTTCCGAAAATAAAATTTGATAAAATCTCGTTGTAATTTCAACGCCTTTTTCCTGCAATAACGGTACTGTTGATTTTACGATTTCAATTGTTTTTGCACTTAACATTGTATCCCACTCCTCTATTTCTTTAACTGTTTTTAGTTTAACTGAATTGTATAATACATATTGTGATTTTAATCACTATTAACACGGTGTTTTTGTGAAAAATATATGAACATTGCACTTACAAAAAGAAAATAAGCCAACTAGAATTCTAGCTAGCTTATTATTTGGACTGTATTGTTTGTTCAATTACCCTTATATCTTTCCCATCTCCAAATTCTGTATACCCCCAGATGTTCGTTTCACCTCTATATTTATTTACGATAATATCTAAGTCATGGTATACACGATGGGCATAAACTACATACTCAATATTTTGAAGTTCCACACCTTTTTTTACAATTTCATAGCTTCTATTTACATCGCGTTTTATTTTTTCATTCTTTATTTCTATATGTATATTTTTTAAAGACGATTCTTGTTGTTGAAACCATTGTTTAAATTGGTTCCAGTCCCCTTCTGTATAATTCTCTGCTTTACCATAATTTAAGAAATTATTATAACTTTCATGTGTCATACGAATAAAATCTAGCACTTTTGTCTCTTCTTGCACATCATCTATTTGAGCTATTGTATTTACCTCTGCAGGCTTATTCGCATAATGTAACAGCACTTTCATAAGACTATAGCTCGCAATGATCATTACTATAATAATCCCGAATACACTTAACAATTTCCTCATATACAGAATTCCTTCTCTACTAAAGATATTACAATGTATGACTATACTTGTAACATTCTCTCGTAGAAATATAATTCCTGTATAAATCCTTCCTATCATTTCGACAATATTTTTCTATACATTTCTCCTTGGCAAATGTTCTTGTAAAACAATATACCCTTCATAAGCTGTGTAACCGAGTATAGCCATTAATCCGATATAACAAGCAAATACCATCCATTTCGTTTTCGTATCCACTTTATAATAGTTTTCCTGTTGTCTCTTTTCTGTATCCCATTCCTGTAATTTTCTTTCCGACATTTCAAATGCTTCTCTTATATGAATTGTATGTGTTTCTTTTTCATCTTCATATGGGACGTAATCCAGCGGCTCAAACTTTGGTAAAAGATACTCTAGCACTTCAATCTTTTGAAGCTCTCCTGTTTTTAATTCTTTCTCTCTTTCTTTTTGCCTTAATACATTTATTTCATGTTGCATCAAATATATATTTCGATGCACTGCACCAGTTTCTTTTAACTCCTCTTCAAGCCTTGCAACATATTCTTTCATTCCATCAATTCTATATCCTAATTCCTTAATTGGCCCATCTCTCTTTATTACTCTATATAATTCCATACAGCCGATAATAAAAATAAAACCTCCCAAAATACTTTTAAAGTAAATTGAATAACCGAGCAATACAATAAGGCCCGCTCCCCAAATCTTTGTACTTACAACTGAGATAATTCGACCACCATCTAACGGAGAAACTGGAATTAAGTTAAAGAAATTAATCATACTTCCAAGTAAAATAATAAGCGCCCAAAACGGCTCTTTCGTTATTATATAAAGTGGGATTGCGGGTAAAAATGAAAGTAATCCGAAAAGAGGCCCCATATATGCAATGTAAGCTTCATCTTTTGCATTTTTCGGCATCTCTTTCATCCCAATAAGAGCTCCCATAAATGGTATGAAGATTGCTGGCGATGTTGGTATGCCTTTTCTTCTAGCTGCCCATAAATGCCCCATCTCATGTACAAACAACAAATAAACGAGTGCTACCCCAAACTTCCAACCATATATGACTGCGTATGCACCAAGCGATAAAAACATACTAAATACTGTTGAAAATTTTGCTAACTTAAAAATAGCAAATACCCACTTTAACTTAGACAGTAAAAATAATCCTATTGCAACGATAATTCCCCATAACCCTTTTTTATTATTTTTCATATTCCTCTCCTTTATCTCACTTTACTGAGTCATTTACACTCACCAAAATTTTTTCTTGTCTTTATTATGACATATTTTTTTCTATTGTTAGAAATAATGTTTATTACATCCATTTTTAGCCAAAAATATAAATGAAAGGAGGTATATACAAATGAAATTACAATCTCTTATGATAGGTACTCTATCGTTTTTAGCTTCAACTCTTATTTTTTATACCGTTAGCTACGTATTAGTATTAGATTTGTTGCCAAATCACTTATTTATTGCTCTTATCATTCTTTCCGCTCTTATGATTTCTTTTCTTATTACACGAAAATCAATGAGTGAGCCATCTGCAAAAGCAAAGTAATAGAGAGGGGAGTCTTTCCCCTCTCTTATCATTTCCTAGGAAAATCTATATAGACTTTACGATTCACATTTATCTCGATTAGTAAAAGCTAATAATCAGTAGGAGATGCCCCCCACTGATTAAAGTTTCACTTTATCTTTGTAAATTCATTTTTTCACCATACTCTTTAACAATTTGAATAATGTTTCGAAATGCTCCTACTTTTTCTTTCTTACTATTTAATATTTGCAAACCGTAATTATCATAATAGCTTTCTAGTGCTTTTAATTGTGATTCTGAAGCATCTTTTATGGGAACAGTAACCTTCAATTCATACTGTTTATACCCTTCCTTTACTTTTTCAGCTGAAATTATTTCACTTTCTTTTGCTCCAATTAATTTTTGAACCTTTTCCGGGTAAATCAATTGCAAATAATATTCTTGTTCCTTCGCTAACTTATTATATAGTGATTGTGAAATTGTATATCGTACTGTATAATTCATTTTTTGATCACCCGCTTTAATATGAAACGCGGTAATCTGCAAATCTTTTTTCGTTACTTCCGTTAAAGGCCCTACCTGCATCTCATCTTCTTTTTGTTCTGGAATTTTTGGAAATATAGCCAAAAGTTTTTCCGTATCTTTTTCGTTCAGCATATACATAGCTTTTTTATATTGCATCCATCCCCGTCGATCTTCTCCTCTTAACCATGCATAATACGTTTCTATTTTTCCATCTCTACTAATTTGTATTTCATATTCTGGTTCACCAAAGCTACCTGTTACTTCTTGTTTTTCTGCTTTGTTTATAATATCCACCACTAACTCCGCATCCATTTTCTTTAATTTTTTTTCTTCTGTACCTTTTTGTATAACAGTTACTTGTAATGATTCTTTCACTTCATTCACTGTCTCCTCTACTTGTTTTGATTCTTTCTTTTGCTCGGCTTGACCACACGACGCGAGTAAAATAACACATAAAAAAATTAAATATTTCCCTTTCAAATCAATTCTCCTTTTCCAATAAGAAATTCTTATAATCCTCATACATAAAACAAAAACGTTACATTATATAGAATGAGCTATACTATACACTGAAGGGAGGATTTTACAATGTCCATTAATTTTCATGATGCAAATAATAGGTATACGTATGCAAGTCGTAACGCACATATTTCATGGCAGGAAACAATAAACAATATTGTAGATGTGCAAAACAAACAAGTAATTGATATAGGTTGTGGTGGCGGCATTTATACGAAAGAACTTGCTCTTATGGGAGCCAAAAGTGTTGTTGGGCTTGATTTTTCAAAAGAAATATTACAAGCTGCAAAAGAAAACTGTAACGGCTTCCCAAACATTTCATTCATTCACGGTGATGCGCACAACATTCCATACCCTAACGAAACATTCGACCTTATCATTTCGCGTGCCGTCATTCATCACTTACAAAATATCCCTATTTTTATACGAGAGGCTTCTCGCA
This sequence comes from Bacillus sp. CDB3, assembly GCF_002081505.1. Lineage (NCBI taxonomy): Bacteria > Bacillati > Bacillota > Bacilli > Caryophanales > Bacillaceae > Bacillus > Bacillus sp. CDB3. The sequence goes on from NZ_ALBR01000069.1 coordinate 96,722, forward strand.
TATTAAAAAAAGGCGGTATACTGATTTTACAAGACCGAACTATTGAAGATTGTACAATTCCAGGAAGTCCTGAACACATTCGTGGATACTTTTTCTCTGTATTTCCAAAACTCATTGAAATAGAATCAAAAAGAAGACCAAAAACCACTACTATACAGCAAGAATTACAACAATATTCTCTTCAAGCGTTCCCCATACAAACACAATGGGAAGTACGAAAAACACATAATTCTGTAGAAGCATTGCTACAAGACCTATCTCCCCGAACCGGACGATCCATTCTATATGAATTAACAGATCATGAACTTTCTCAACTTCTACTTCATATCCAAACAGCATTACAAAACGTCTCTCCTATTATCGAAAGAGATCGTTGGACCATTTGGAGCGCCATGAAATTGTAAGGAAGGAAGCCTCACAAAATAATGTGAGGCTTCCTTCTTTCATAATCTAATTTTGCAACACTCTTGATATCCTCCACTCCTGGCCTGTGCACTTCCACACTTCGGACATACTAAATATCTAGACTGATTTGTCAACAAACTACCTTTTTGAAAGAGTAAAACTTCTGCTTGTTTAAACGAACGCGAATAATATAACCACATAAAACCAATTATAGCAATAATGCCAAATAATACTCCCATCGCAAGCATTTCAGTCACCTCTTTTGGTTTGTTCTTTCCAGCAAGTGGATTGTTGTATTATTCTCTGTAAATTCTAACAATACCTTCTTTACTCCTATAAATATAGATTTTCTCCATAAACTTTACAATTCCCTATAATGTTTTACAGCATTTTTACAAACAGCATTAAATCTTATATTCTCAGCTATATTTCTACAGGAAAATATATTCCCCAAAAAATATGTTGACTTTCTAAAAAAAACGTGTGAAAATACTGTCAGAATACTTGAATAAAAATTCATTGACGAGAACGAGTACGTTATAGGACTGTTCCCCAGAGAGTTGGCGATTTGCTGAAAGCCAACGTTCAGTGCTTAACCGAAAATCATCTCCGAGAAGTAGAACCGAATGATGAAGTAAGTTCTTACCGGATGTCCCCCGTTACAAGGAACACGTATCATGTTGTACGTTGCAAAGCCGTATACATATAGATTTATTTCTACATGTATAAATTAGGGTGGTATCGCGGGTAAATATAACTCGTCCCTTTCTTTAGGGACGAGTTTTTTGTGTTCTTACAATGAATTTACAAAAAGGAGGAAAAACAATGAACACTGTATCAAAAAAACATGTTTTTTTCACAGGCCTTATGCTATTTTCTTTATTTTTTGGGGCAGGAAATTTAATTTTCCCTCCAATGCTTGGACAAAATGCTGGTGAAAACTTTTGGCCAGCGATGATTGGCTTTTTACTAACAGGAGTTGGTTTACCGTTACTTACTGTTATCGCTATTTCTTTATCAGGAAATGGAATGCAGCAACTTGCAAGTCATGTTCACCCATTATTCGGAATTTTCTTTACAATAGTTGTATACATTGCAATTGGTCCATCTATGGGCATTCCACGTGTTGCTAATGTCGCTTATGAAATGGGAGTTAGTTCTTTCTTACCAGAAACCATTCGCTCTAGCAGCCTAGTGCTATTTTTATACACAGTCATCTTCTTTTCTATCGTATTTTGGCTTAGTTTAAACCCTTCTAAGCTCGTCGATCGTATCGGAAGTGTATTAACACCTATTTTATTACTCTCTATTTTTTTATTATTCGTTAAGAGTGTATTTACACCCCTCGGACAATCTGGACCAGCCATGCAAGAGTATCAAACTTCTCCAATTTTCAAAGGTTTTATGGAAGGATACTTAACGATGGATACCATTTCAGCACTTGCATTTGGGATTATCGTTGTAAATGCAATTCGCTCAAAAGGTGTGAGTGATCGTAAATCAATTGCCATCGCAACAGCAAAAGCAGGACTTATTGCCGCTACTGGTCTCGTACTTGTATATGGTGCACTTGGCTGGCTCGGTACAACTAGTGCCTCTCTCGGATACGCAAAAAATGGGGGACAGCTACTTACCGTTATCGTACAACAATTATTCGGTCCATATGGTCTAATTCTATTATCTCTTATCGTTACACTCGCTTGCTTAACAACATGCGTTGGACTTGTATCTGCATGCAGTCAATACTTCTCAACATTATTGACAAAATTTTCATACAAAATGTTAGCAAGTGTCATTTGCTTGTTAGGATTATTAGTTGCCAACTTAGGATTAACAAAAATTATCGCAATCTCTGTTCCTATTTTACTTGTTGTATATCCAGTTGCAATTGTACTCGTATTATTATCATTACTTCATAAATATTTCGGTGGCTATCGATCTGTTTATGTATGTGCTTTAATCGGAACAGCCATTGTGAGCGTTTTTGACGGATTAAAACAAGGGAATATTCCTGTTTCATTTATCACATCTTATTTTGAGTTTATTCCATTATATAATGAAGGAATTGGCTGGTTAGTACCAGCATTAGTTGGGGCTATTATCGGTTTTGCTATCGCAAAATTAAGTGGTGCAAAAACTGTACCCTTAACGGATCATTCACCTGAATCGAAAGCATCATAAAAAAACTCCCGTTTTGGGAGTTTTTTTACATTTGATAAGAAGTATGATTAAAGCTACTCACTTTATAAGCTTTCGTATAGTAATCAATATTCGTATCCACTGTTTCTACTTTTACAACATCATAGCAATCTTCTTGCTTTACTAGAAATAAATAATATTCTTCTGTCGCCTCGATAATTGCGATACGATCTGTTTCAATATCAAATTGTTCACAAAGTGCTTGCAACGCATTCACATAGTTACCTAATTTTTTCGTTTCATCCATTCCAAATATCGTTTGAACTAACATACACTCTCTCCCCTTTGTATGTACTGTTAACACTATAATGATAACGCTTACAATGTTAAGCGTCAACAAAAAGCTTTGACCATATATAGTCAAAGCCTCCTTCTTATTTCGTCAATTGATGTCTAAACGCATAAATAACCGCCTGTGTCCTGTCACTTACATTTAGCTTATTTAATATATTACTCACATGTGTCTTTACTGTTTTGAGGGCAATAAACAACTCATCTGCAATCTCTTGATTACTTTTCCCCTCTGCAATTAATAACAAAATTTCAGACTCTCTTTCTGTTAACTCCTCATGCAAAGGTTGTTCTTTCTTCTGACGCATACGAGACATCATTTTGCCAGTAACTTTTGGCTCTAATACCGTTTCTCCATCATAAGTAGCTCGTACAGCGTCTGCTATATCACTCGCTCTTGATGTTTTTAATAAATAACTTGTCGCCCCCGCCTCAATAACAGGATACAACTTCTCATCATCTAAAAAGCTCGTTACAACCACAATTTTCGCTTCTGGCCATTCCTGAATAATAGCACGTGTTGCTTCAACACCGTCCATCTCATCCATGACAAGATCCATCAAAATAATATCCGGTCTTAATTGCAAAGCTAACTCTGAACCTTTTCTTCCATTTTCAGCTTCTCCAACTACTTCAATATCTGGCTGTGTTGATAAATATGCTGATACACCCATTCGAACCATTTCATGGTCATCAACTAGTAATACTTTTATCATGACTCTCCCCCTCTCTCAATCATAATCGGTACTTTCACTTCTATTTGCGTACCTTTATTTGGAAAACTAAGTACTTTTAATGTACCACCAATTTCATGAACTCGCTCTTGCATTGATCTTAAACCGTATGAACCTGCCTTATTAACCCCAACCTTAAAACCAACACCATCATCAATAATTTTCAAAATCGCATATTGATCAATTTTACGTAGGCGTACTTCGGTTTTCTTTGCCTTCGCATGCCGTAAAGTATTAGACAACGCCTCTTGTACAATACGGAATAAATGATCTTCTACACCTTTTTTTAATTGAATTGGTTCAATTAACCATTCAATTTTCATATGTTGCTTTCTAGACAGTTCTGTTAATAATTCTTCTATACCCTCTGTTAGTTTCTTACCTTCTAACTGCACTGGGCGTAAATGAAGGAGCAATGCTCTCATTTCTGATTGTGCATTTACAACCATATTCTCAACAAGCTGCAACTGTTTTTTCGTCGTGTCTGGAATTTCAGCCACTTGTTCATTAATAGCTGACATCATCATCGACATTGCAAAAAGCTGCTGACTTACAGAATCATGCAGCTCTCTCGCTAATCGATGCCTTTCTTGAGAAATCGCTTCTTGTCTCATCTCTTCATTCCAATGGGCTCGTTCATTTGTTACTTTTTGAAATAGCCCAGCTTGCTCCTCTAATCGACGAGCAAGGCCGATTACTTTTCGTTCCACTTCATGAAATTCATCATCCGCAGTAAACGAAACATCACTCGGAAAATTCCCTCGTTCTACTTCAAATAGAAAAGTATTTAATCCTTGTATACGCTGCTCTATATAATAACCGATTGCATACCCTACAATTCCTCCGATAAGAAGACTAGTACTCATAATAAACAAGCCAATTGGAACAGAAGCAATGGATTCTTTCCATAGTAAATCATAAACTTGTTGTTCGCTTTTCCATACATATACAATTGTACAAATAAGTGCGATACTCACAGAGGACAACATAGAATAACGAATATACATCCACGAAATATTCTTTTGTTTTTTCATTATACTTTCCTCACTTCCGTATCGCCTACGACAAGCGAAGAAATAATTTTTATACGGCGAGGAGCTTCTTTATACTGTTCTGTTCTAAACGTAACATTACGGTTAAATCCTGTTTCTTCGTGTCCCGGCAAGAGCACTCGCCCAACAATAACAGAATGATTTAAAGATAGTTCGATATCATATGGCACATATAAACGAATATTACCAACGACTCCCCGAATAACAATTACCGTTTCTCCCTCCGGAATCATCGCAGTTGTTAAATCAATCTCGACATCACAAGCACCATATTGGACATTAATATCCTCAAGTTCATAAATATGATCCATCATTCGTACATTACCTACGAACATATTTTTTATATACGGTTCTGTACGATATATTTGTTTTTCTTCATCTATATATCCCTTTTCTTTAATTTCAACTTTCATTGCTTTTTGCTGATGTCCTTGTTGAATAAGTTGATAACCAATTAAGGCTAAACAAGCAAATACAACAAGTACGAATGCTGCTGATGAAAATAAGAAGAATAAGAATACAATACCACCGACAAATAAAAATACATTCCCTCTTACATAACGATTTTTCTTTCGGTAATGCCTTCCAAACATAATCATAATAAATGCAAAAATTAGACCACCTGGTTCAAAATGTCCGAGTATCATATCAAGAAAAAGACCGAATCCAAATATGATGAGGAGCATCCCCATTAATTGTGTTTTTGAAAAGTGCTTCTTCATTTCAGCTCCCCCCCTCTTTGTCACATATACATAGAAGAAAAGGCATTGCTTTCCAACACCTTTTCTTCTATCACTATATCATAAGCCTGTTTTATTATATACTACAATTATTTTGTTACTTCTTTCGTTAACGATACTTCATTTTTCTCTTTCATTTCACGCTCTAGTTTTGCAATTTTGATATCAAATGTATCACGCTCATGCTCTTCATTTATACGAAGCTCTAAGTCACGAATGTGATCTTCAATCTCTTCGAATCGTAAGAACGGATTATTTTCATCCATTTTATGAATAGCAGTATTCATACGGCGGTTTGCATGCGCCATATTTTCACGTGCCATTAATTCCATACGCTTTGCGTTCATTTCTTTTAATTTATTTTTCATTTCTGAAAGACGACGCTCTAACTCATCAATTTGCTCTACAACACCAGCATACATTTCTTCTAAGCGAGTTACTTGCCCTTCATAATACGCTACTTCTTCTAATGCACGTTCATGCAATTGTAATTCGCCTGCTTCTTGTGCGATGATAGCTTGCTTTGATCTTTTATTAACGAAATAACGTGCTTGCTCAAGCTCACGAGCAAAGTTAGATTTTAATGTTTTATGACGCTGAATTAACTTCTCAATTTTTGTTATTTCACGCTCACTGTCGCGTAAATATTGGTTTAACATAGCAATTGGATTTTTTCTTTCTTTCTCATCTAACACATTATGAAAATCAGCTAAAATTGCATCGCGTACACGTCCGAATAAAGATTGTTTCATTATAATCTTCCTCTCTTCTACTTTATAATTTGATTTGATTTATTTTATATTAGTTTTTCATTAACTTGTTCCACTCATCTTCAAAGTTGCTATATGGTTTAGAACTTTCTGGAGCAGAATCAACAACTACATTTTTTTCTTTTTTCCACTCACGGTATCCGTAGTATAAGACTACTAATGCTACGATACCGATTAATGCTGGGGAATGAGAAAGTGCAATGGACAAACCGATTAAACCAACAATACCCCAAGCTAACTTCCCAAAGAATGATTTAGCTCGCACAAATGATTTATAGCTCCAGTACACAACTCCTGCTCCAATGGCGAATCCTATAATACCAGCAAGACTACCAAGAGCAATTAAAGCCAAAATACCAGCTGCGATAAACGCTAGAAATTGTTTCATCTTGTGCTTGCCTCCCTTCGATTTGATACTCTTATCTTAACTATTTTTCTTTTTTCCATAACGAGCTTAAGAACCGTTTTGAACTCAGACTTAAGACTGAGTTCAATTCAGCCTTTTGTAAAAACATAAGGTAGGATAGGATAATTCCCTCTTTTATCACACATAAAAAGCCGTACAGAGAATATTCTCTGTACGGCTTCTATTACTACGAATAACATCCATATTTAATTATGCTGTTTTATGATACTTTTTCTTTTCCACCACTTTAGAAAACCTCGGGAAACCAATTAATATAGAAATAATTCCACATACTCCAACCAAAATTGGATAAAATGCGTATGGTAACAATTCAATTGGAGATAACGCGGCAAATCCTGCCGCAGTTAACATTTGAGCACCATACGGAATTAATCCTTGCACACAACATGAGAAAAGATCTAATACACTCGCTGATTTACGTGGATCAATTTCATATTGATCCGCAATGTTCTTCGCAAGAGGACCAGTAAAAATAATCGAAATCGTATTATTCGCTGTACACATATTCGTCATACTCACTAAACCAGCAATACCGAACTCTGCTCCTTTTTTCGAACGAATGTTACGCGTTAAAAGATTCATTAAATATTGAATACCACCATTATATTGGATCAGTTCAACCATACCACCGATTAATATAGCAAGTAATACTAACTCCATCATACCGCCCATTCCAGTCGTTACACTTTTAAAGAAACTTTCTAACGTGTAACTTCCATCTATAAGACCGATAGCACCAGATAATACAGTTCCACCAGTTAACACAATAAGTACATTCCAACCAAGTAACGCTGTAATAAGTACTCCTGCATATGGTAAAATCTTTATCCAGTCAAAACTATGCGCTTTAACTTGTGTATCACTTCCTAAAGTAATTATTACTAATAGAACAATTGTAATAATAGCCGCTGGTAATACAATTAAAAAATTTGTTTTAAACTTATCTTTCATTTCTGTTCCTTGTGAACGAACAGCTGCGATTGTTGTATCTGAAATAAATGATAAATTATCACCAAACATCGCTCCGCCAACAACAGTAGCCATCGCAAGTGCAATTGAGATATCAGTTTGCCCACTAATACCTACAGCAATTGGTGCTAACGCTGCAATTGTTCCCATTGAAGTTCCCATCGCTAATGAAATAAATGCCCCGATAATAAAAATGCCAGCTACGATAAATCCTTGCGGCAAAATAGATAACGCTAAGTTAACTGTAGAATCAACTCCGCCCATTCCTTTAGCTGTTTCAGAAAAAGCACCTGCAAGAACAAAAATTAATACCATAATCATAATATCCGGATTTCCTGCCCCTTTAGCGAATCGCTCCACTTTCACATTAAAGCTTTCTTTACGATTCATCGCTAAAGCGACTCCTACAGCAATTGAGATTGCTATAAGTATCGGCAATTTATAGAAATCACCTGTAATAATTCCAGAACCAATAAATAGCGCCAAAAATATACCAAGTGGTAATAAAGCTAAACCATTTCCTCTCGTTTCTTTCAAAGTACCATCTCTCCCTAGTTTCAACCTTTTTTCTAATGAATAACAAAAGACCTCTTCCAACGAGAAGAGGTCTTATACATCTATAAGAAACGCTCTTCTCATCTTTCAAGCACATGCTTGCTGGATTTGGCACAGCACTCTAAAATCGAGTCCGCTGCCGAGGCATCGTAGGGCCAGTCCCTCCGCCTCTCTTTATAAGAAGGTTTCATATTTATTTTTTAATAATAATTTCTTTCCTAACTTTACTCGCTTACAAAACAAAAGTCAATTATTTTTTGTATAGTTTTTTTTGGTAATTATACAGAAAGGTGAATAAATCAATCATTTTAACTTTTCGATTTCTTCATCCAATATTAAGATCCAATAAAATCTTCTATTTTTTATGGTCGCAATAATCCATTTTGTTGTATTCCAAGCTAACTCATATTCTTCCTTTGTAACATCGCCAATTTTATAAGCATCCTCTAACTCATCTTCATCCAATACATAGATCTCACCGTTCGGTAATAATACTACATCTAAATATAAATCATCAAAATAAGGTAAACCACGATCGTCTACTTTAAATTCTTTCGTCACATCGATATAATATTGCACTAATTTTTTTTGATCGTCTAACATAGCTGTAATTGCAAAGTTTTTCCCGTTTATAAAATATTGAATCCATGTATACCCATCACCTGCAATGCAAAGCTCTTTACTATTGTACTCTTTATAACTAGGCTCTCTCACCTTTTTTATGTCTAGTATTCCTAACATTCCCTCTTCTACTTGCTTAACCCTATAATCCTTCTCTATTAGTCGCTTCCACGAAGAACCGTCACCATATTTACGTTTCATTACGTCCGCTCCTCTTCTATATATAGAAAAAGCCCCCACATATTATGTGAGAGCTTGTTCATATTATAATTAAGCTGCTTGACCCTTTTCAGATATCTCTTTTAAATAGGCTTGTCCTTTTTCAGCGTCATATTGACCTTCCCACTTAGACATAACTACAGCCGCTAAAGAGTTACCTACAACGTTAACTGCTGTACGAGCCATATCAAGAATACGGTCAATACCTGCAATAAACGCTAAACCTTCAGCTGGAATACCTACTGTACCCAGTGTTGCTAATAATACAACGAATGATACGCCCGGTACACCCGCGATACCTTTTGATGTAACCATTAATACAAGTAATAACGTAATTTGTTGTGTAATGGATAATTCAATACCGTACATTTGCGCTAAGAAAATTGCCGCAATCGCTTGATATAAAGTTGATCCATCTAAGTTAAATGAATAACCTGTTGGAATAACGAAAGATGTAATTGCTTTCGGACAACCGAACTTTTCCATTTTCTCCATAATTTTCGGTAAAACCGTTTCTGAACTTGCTGTAGAATACGCTAAGATCAGCTCGTCTTTTAAAATCTTAAAGAATTGGAAAATGTTTATTCCAAAGATTTTCGCTGTAAGTCCTAATACGACCACAACGAAGAATATCATTGCCCCATATACTACAATGAGTAATTTCCCTAATGGAATTAATGAAGCTAATCCGAATGTAGAAACTGTAACACCAATTAATGCGAATACACCAAATGGTGCAAACTTCATAACTTGGTTCGTTACATAAAACATTGCATCTGCTACACCTTGGAAAAATTGTAGAACTGGTTTGCCACGCTCACCAACTGCTGCTACACCTAAACCAAATAATACTGAGAAGAAGATAATAGCAAGCATATCACCTTCAGCTAATGATTTCATAATGTTCGTCGGAACAATATTTACAAACGTATCCGCGAACGAATGACTTTGTACTTGCTCTGTCGTATGTGTATATTTTGAAATATCTGTTTTTGTTAACTTATCCATATCAACGCCTTTTCCAGGTTGGAAAATGTTTGCTATTAATAGACCAACAGCAATTGCAATCGTTGTAATAATTTCAAAGTAAATAATTGTTTTTCCGCCTAGTCGGCCTAACTTCTTAACATCGCCAACACCAGCAACCCCAACAACAATACTTGCTACAACAATCGGTACCACAATCATCTTAATTAATCGGATGAAAATATCACCAATTGGTTGTAAGTACTTCACCACTTCCGGATTGCCAAAGAAAATCGCCCCAACTGCAATACCAAGCGCAAGACCAATTAATATTTGCCATGCAAGTCCTATTCTTTTCATACTTGTTGTAACCCCCTCGATGTGTCACTCTATCTATCCCTCATTCTATCTATATCTATAAAACTAAGAAATTAAGAGTATTACATATTATTCGACAATTCACTACATTTTGTCCCTGTTAAAAATCATAAATCAAAAATTAAAATCTGACAACAAAATAAGTTTGCACGAATGCAAATAATTTTCTTGACAAAAACAAACCTCATGTCAGGAAACCTCACATGAAATCGATTCCTCACTAGTGATTGATAGGTTTTTAAAATACTGTTTCATTATGGAAAACTCCATCATTTCCCATGATTTTAAAAAAAATATAGAAATTGATATCTTTTTCTATACATTCAAGAATTTTAACTTTATGACAAACACTACGAAAAGATACTAAATTCCGACAAAACTTAGCAAAATTATAAAATTTCCTTTACATTATGATTACAACGATAGACACTCCTCTTCACATGATATATAACATTCATAGGGAAAGGAGCCAGACAACAATGAAAAAGAAATTTGCAGCGATTAGTGTTTTAGCAGCGGGAACGATTTTTGCTTCCCCGTTACTTTCACCCGTGTACGCTGAAACAAATCAAGATAAATTAACTGACATTCAATCCGAATTAGAAGGCAAACAAAATGACTTACAAAATAAATCAACTGAGAAAGAACAAATAGAAAAAGAAATCCAAGAATTACAAAAGAAAATCGACGAATTAACTACTTCTATTAATAAAAACGAAGCTGAATTAAACGATACAAAAAAAGAAATTAGCAACACACAGCAAGTTATTACCGAAAAAAAGAAACATATAGAGCAATTACAAACGAATATAGATACACGACAGGAAGTTATTAAACAAAGACTACAATCTATGCAAGAAAAGCCTCATACGAGTATCATTACAGAAGTAATAACAAGTTCTGCAAATATTGCCGATCTTGTTGATAATATGTATTCTGTAAGTTTAATTTTAAATAACGATACAGATATTGTGAAAAAGCAAACAAGCGATCAAAATGCTGTGACGACAGAAAAAGAGGCTGTTGAGAAAAATGAGCAACAACTGAAAGAATCTGAGCAAAAATTAGAACAAAAACAGCAAGAATTACAAAGTAACCAACAACAGCAACAAGCTCTGATTAACGATCTACATACGAAGGTAGCAAAAGTAGATTCAGAGATTGAAGGGTTAGAAGAATCAAAAGGCATTTTAGAAAATCAGCGTCAAGCTGTTCAAAAAGCAATTGAAGAAGAAAAACGTGCGGAAGAAGCACGTAAGGCAGAAGAAGCACGCAAACAAGCTGCTACACCTGCTCAGGCTGCTCCAGTACCACACGATACGAATATAGGTGGATTTATTAAACCAGCAGCCGGATCGAAAACTTCTGGATTTGGCACACGTTCTTTAGATAACCATAAAGGAATTGACATCGCAGCTTCGGGAACGATCCCAATTATTGCCGCTGCAGATGGCGTCGTTATCCGTTCAGAATTATCATCTAGTTACGGAAACGTTGTATACTTATCTCACCGTATAAACGGAAAAACATATACGACAGTATATGCACATATGAGTAGCCGTTCTGTATCTAATGGACAAACTGTAAAACAAGGCGATCAACTTGGATTTATGGGGAATACTGGTCAATCATACGGACAGCATTTACACTTTGAACTTCACCTTGGAGAATGGAATGTCGGCAAGACAAACGCAGTCGACCCATCTCCTTATATCGGATTATAAAAAACTCGGTGCATACCGAGTTTTTTCACTACCATTTCACACTTTATAGGCCTTTCACATAAACTACAACTAAATGCCTATATTTTGCGAGGTGATAAATATGAATATACAATTACAAGAGGAAATAGAAGAAGCTAGGGAAACATACATCGGCCGAATATTCACACTTGGCGGATCCGCTTTATTTTTAATAGGATCCTTTATTGCAGTTGTTGCTGCTTATAAAACATATAATCGCTTATTAAATACACCTACAACACAATAAAAAGACGGAGAATTGATCCTCCGTCTTTTTATTATGCAAACATTTTAAATACGCCTATCGCATTTAAAAATACGATAATTACAGTTACCGGAATAACATACCGAAGCAAGAAGAACCAAATATTAAACAATGTTTTCCCTTTCGTTTCCGTAACTTCTAATTCTTTCATTAATAGCTCTTTACTCATTTTATTTGGTACAAATAGCGAAATGGCTAGTACTCCGAGTGGCAGTAATACATTACTTACCGAAAAATCGACGAAATCAAAGAATGTCTTACCAAATATTTTCACATCACTCATAATTCCAAACGATAACGCTGATGGAATTCCAACTGCAAAAATAAGAATACCAATTAATAACGAAGCTGATGGACGCTTCTTCTCATTATCTTTCGCAACAGATGCTACTACAATTTCAAGCATTGAAATCGCAGATGTTAAAGTCGCAAAGAAGAATAAAACTAAAAACATAATGAAGAAAAATTGCCCAAATGGAATTTTTGCAAAGACAGCAGGAAGAACGATAAACAGTAACCCTGGTCCTTCTGTCGGTTTAACTCCTAATGCGAAAATCGCTGGGAAAATCGCTAACCCTGCAAGTACTGTAATAAATACCGTTAAACTTACAATAGATGTTGCTGATTTAGCTAAATGCTCTTCTTTCTTTAAATACGAACTATACGTTACCATTACCGAGGCACCTACCGTTAGTGAGAAGAAAGATTGCCCCATCGCATATAAAATCGTATCTGCTGTAAGCTTTGAAAAATCTGGTTTTAAGAAGAACTCTACCCCAGCCATAGCACCATCAAGTGTTAACGCACGAATAATGATAGCAATAAATAAAATGAATAATAGCGGCATCATGTACTTACTTGCTTTTTCTATGCCTTTTTCTACACCTTTACTAACAACAAAAATGGTACAAAGCATAAAGATGAATTGTGCCCCAATCGCACTTACTGGATTTGAAATTGTTTCACCAAACAATTTCCCATAATCGACTACTCCGTTCCAGAAACTACCTGTAACACTATAATATAAATAAAGTAAAATCCATCCACCTACAACACTATAAAAAGATAGTACGCTAAAACAAGTAACAACCCCCATACGACCAATCCAAGGATATAACTTGCTATTCGGTACTAATACTTTATAAGCTGTAACTGCCTCTTTTTGAGTACTACGGCCAATAACAAATTCAGCTAAAAGTAGAGGCATACCAATAAATAAAGTTAATAGTAAGAATACAAGGAAGAATGCGCCTCCCCCTCCATTACCTGCAACATATGGAAACTTCCATATTGCACCAAGACCTACTGCGGCTCCGGCTGCTGCGAGTACAAAGCCAATTTTCGACGTCCATTGCTGTGTTTCTTTCATCATAAATTCCTCTTTTCTGAATATTTAAACTTTCGTTAATTATACACTTTCATTTCATACTCGCACACCTCCTTTAGAAAACAAAAAAGTCCCCTACACGCAAATATGCATGTAGAGGACGATATATGTAATGTAAATACCGTGGTACCACCTCAATTGGATCAATAAATCCCACTTGTTCAAGTACAGGAAAAATTCCGATACTCTATCCTTTTAACGGCGGAACCCGGGTTGCCTACTGCAATGTTCAGCATACCTCTCGCAAGCCCATTCTGTATATTTTATCGTACCGGGCTCACACCTTACCCCAGCTCTCTGAACGCCTCAAATATACGTACTCTTCTTGCTCATCGATTTCATCTATTGAAGTTACTAGTGATTATAAATTATATTTTTATATTTGTAAAGCACAATTCACTCACTATCCTACATGAAGTTCCCTCTCTAATTCTTGTAAAAAAATTTCTCTTTTTTGTTCATTTTGAACATATATCGACTTTAATACTTCTTGCAATAATATATTTTTCTGCCTTTTCTCTACTTGTAATTCTTTCACTTTTATTCTAACTTCATATAAAAAATCAAGATATGATTCATAGTTCTCATCATATTTATTTGCAATATCATCACGAATTTTTTTTGCAAGTTTCGGACTCGCCCCTCCAGTAGAAACAGCTACATTAAGCAATCCGCGATGAATTGCCGCCGGAAAATGAACATTTCCACTTTCCGGGTTCGTAATAACATTTACCAATTGATTTGCCGAGGCATCTCCAGCAATTTGTTCATTTAGTACCGAATCGCTAGTCGCTGCAACTACTAAAAAAGCATCGTCGATATCACTTTTCTCATACTCCCTTTGATACCAACGAATTTGCTTTTCTTCTACAAGTTTTACTAAATTCGCATCTAATTCTGGACTTATCACAATTATATCCGCACCTTGTTTTAGTAAGGGAACAATTTTAAACCCTGCTACTTTCCCTCCACCAATGACAACCACACGTTTCTTATCAACTCGCACTGTAAGTGGATACATATTGTTCTCCCTCCAATATTCCCTCTGTTTTCTGAATTAACATCTCTTGAAACGCTTCATTCTTCCCTAAATATGGACTTATTTTTATCTCTTCCAACTCATATTGAAGCACTTCTTTCTCAACATGTTTCATAAGTAAGCCTGTAAACAATAAATAAGGTAGTACAACAATACTCTTTTCTTCTCGTTCTACAACTTCCCTCAACTTCTCCTCAAACTTTGGCTCCGCAGCTGCTAAATAACAAATTTCCACCTCTTTAATGTTCTCTTCTTTTTGAAATAAAGAAGAAATCCACTTCATGTCTTGTAAAGTTTCCGGATCACTGCTTCCTCTTGCAACGAGCAAAAGTGTTACTTCTTCTTCATAGTCTTTAATGCCACTTCCGTTATATACCGCTTTTACAAGCACTTCTGATACACCAAATGGATTACCATACACTATTTTGATATCCGGATATTCCTCGTTTAACTTTCGTAATTCAAGCGGAATATCTTTCTTTACATGTCCTGCCGCTAATAAAAAAACAGGAATAGCGACAATCTCTGTAGCACCACGCTTCACACATGTACGAAATCCTTCTTCAATAGAAGGACTCGCTAGCTCTAAAAAACAAACTTCTTGAATATTTGCCTCTACACGGTTCATACATGACGTAATAAATGCAACCGCTTCTTCTTTTGCTGCTTTCAAACGGCTTCCATGACATATATACAAGACAGCCTTCATTTTACAATACTCCACTTACTGGATATGCATTTTCCACTTGTTTCTCAAACCAATGTATCTTTTCTCTAAAACGGACAACTTCTCCAATAATAATCATACTTGGATTTTGAATTTTTTCTTTTTTAGCAACATCTATAATTGTTCCTAACGTCCCTGTAACAGTACGCTGCATAGATGTCGTCCCCCACTCAATGATAGCGGCAGGTGTACTTTGATCTTTTCCATGTTTTATAAGTTGTTCACATATATAAGGTAAATTACTAACCCCCATATAGACCGCTAATGTATCCACACCTTTCGCTAAACTTTCCCACTTCACTTCCTCTTCAGCATCTTCTTTCCGATGCCCTGTCACAATAGCAAAACTTGCACTTGCATCGCGGTGCGTTACTGGAATTCCAGCGTAAGCAGGAGCAGCTATACCAGCTGAAATACCAGGAATAATTTCAAATGGGATACTTTGCTTCGCTAACGCTTCGGCTTCTTCTCCACCTCTTCCAAATACAAATGGATCCCCGCCCTTTAGTCTCGTTACAACTTTTCCTTTCTTTGCATATTTAATAAGAAATGTGTTAATTGTCTCTTGCTTCATCGTGTGATAATTCGGGAGTTTCCCGCAATAAATTAAATCCGCTTCAGGCTTTGCGTATGAAAGCAACTCTTTATTCACCAGGCGGTCGTATAAAATAACATCTGCCTTCTCGATACATTTCAACCCTTTAACAGTGATTAAATCCGGATCGCCAGGACCCGCTCCAACGATATAAACCTTCCCCATCATCTCTCCTCATTTCTACTATTAAAGTGAAACTTCCATCCTTTTATATGAATGGAAGTTAGAATACTTTCGTATTACAATGTTATTTACTCATGAACAACAAATGCCGCACCTTTTCGAATCTTCTTTTTTTCAAACAAAGAAATCTCCTTTACTTCTGGCAACGGTAAAAAATGTTTTTCAAGCTCAATTTCCGCAAGCTTAAATGCCTGTTCTTCACTTTGAGCAACAACAACAATTGGCACAATACTATTTACTAATACAGCTTCAAAACGATATAAATCCATATTGTCCCTCCTAAGACGCTATTAGCTCTTCTAATACGTGATTTAATGTCAACTGTAATTCTTCTACGCCAACGCGGCCAACAAAATCATAAAACGTTTCAGCTGGTAACTTATTCTCTTTGAAATAACTTATAAATGATGCGAGCACATCTGGTAGATCTTCACCATCTATTTTTCCTTTTAGCTTTTGATTATAAGCACCGCCATCTAACAACGTTCCACCTACATATATTTCAAATGCTTCAACTATTCCTTTTTCCTTCGTTTTCATTTTCACCCCTTGTAATCCGATGTCAGCAATTTGACGTTGACCACATGAATTCGGACATCCTACCATATGAATTCGAACTGGAACATCGAGTGCAATTTGTGTATCTAAGTATTCTGCAATTTTCCGTAATCTTTCTTTCGTTTCTACTAGAGCAAGATTGCAATATTCAATACCAGTACATGAAACCGCATGACCAATAAATGATTTCGGACTTGCAGATATTGCTTCAAACAACGGTTCACTTAGTAAACCCGCTACATTTTCTGGTGGAACATTCGGAATGATGAAATTTTGTGAATTACATGTACGAATTTGTCCATTTCCATATTGCTTTGCAATTCTGGCAATCTCAAACATTTCTTCTGCATGTAAACGTCCTACTGGTACATTAAATCCGACATATTTTAATCCTTCTTGTTTTTGATCTTGAACACCATAAAAATAGCCTGCATTCCATCCTTTGAGTGCACTTTTTCCTTTATTTTGTAACGGTCCTGTATACTCTATTAGCTTCTCTTTAAATTTCTCTGCCCCCCAGTCTGCAACAAGAAATTTCAAACGTGCTAAATGACGTTTTTCGCGATATCCAAAATCACGGAATATAGTAGCAATCGCAATCGCTACCTTTTTCACTTCTTCTGGTAAAACGAACACGTCTAATTCTTCTGCTAAGTATGGACGAGCTGATAAGCCCCCGCCTACTTTTATATGAAAGCCAACTTTTTTCTCACCATTTATCTCTTTCGTTGCAGGTGTAAATGCAACACAGTTAATCTCTGCGTTTGCAGAATTGTAAATATTTGAACTAATAGACATCTTAAATTTACGTGGCAGGTTCGAAAACTCTTCATTGTGCTGGAAATAGTCATATATTTCTTTAACAATATGTGTCGTATCAAAGAGTTCATTTCCATCAATTCCAGCAAGTGGATTCCCTGTAATGTTACGCGTTATATCACCACACGCCCCTGCTGAAGATAATCCAACTCTTGCTAATCTTTTAAAAATATCTGGAATTTGCTGAATTTCTAACCAGTGAAACTGAATCGCCTGTCTTGTCGTAATATCTATTACATCACGTCCATAATCCTCGGCGATAGAAGCAAGCGCTTCTGCCTGCGCATTTGTAATAATCCCTGAAGGAATATTTACACGCATCATAAAATATCCAGCTTCTTTCGGCCGTTGCAAATACAATCCGGCCCATTTAAAGGAGTCCCACTCTTCTTTCGGAATAGATTCAAATCCATTCTCCGCATAGTAAGGAATGTCATTAAAGATTTCTAATCCATCTTTTTCTAATTTCTTTTTCTCAGATGGATTCAATTTTTCATTATTTGCCCACACTTTTTCATAACTCATCTTTTATCCCCCTATATGAAACTACGCTCTTGTAAATAACTCACAATTTGTTCTGCACATTCTTCAATAGAATTCTTATGTGTCTCTACGATTAATTCTGGCTTCCCTGGTTCCTCATAAGGCGAATCAATACCAGTAAATTCTTTAATATCACCTTGTCTCGCTTTTTTATAAAGCCCTTTCGGATCACGTTTCTCACATTCTTCGATCGGACACTTTACAAAGACTTCAATAAATTCGTCTACTGCCAAAAGGTCTCTAACTTGTTTACGGTCTACTCGAAACGGTGAAATAAACGCTGTAAGGACAACCGTTCCTTGATCTACAAATAACTTCGCTACTTCACCAATACGTCGTATATTTTCCATACGGTCACTTTCAGAAAATCCTAAATCCTTATTTAAACCTTGGCGAATATTATCCCCATCTAACACGTAATTTCCAATATTCTTTTCAAATAGTTTACGAGCAACCGCATTCGCTACTGTAGATTTACCCGAAGCCGATAAACCAGTAAACCAAACTACAAAACTGTGATGCCCATTCTTCACTCTTCTCTCATCTTTTGAAACAGAAGCTGTATGCCAAGTAATATTCGTATCCATCTCGTTCTCTCCCTATTCTGTTACTACTTCTTTTTTCAAGCCTTTAATTAGCACTTCCACTACTTCTTTACGACTAAATGTACTTGGCGGAATCTCACCGTTTCTTAATAGTTCTCTTACTTTCGTACCCGATAAAATAACATGGTCTTCTTTTCCATGCGGACATGTTTTCGTTGAAGCCATCGCTTCACATTTAGTGCAGTAAAAACTATGTTCAAAAAATAACGGCGTAATCCCTAACTCTTCTACTGTAAAATTCGTAAAGATTTCCTGCGCTTCATATGTTCCGTAATAGTCCCCTACCCCAGCATGATCACGCCCTACAATAAAGTGGGTGCAACCAAAGTTCTTTCTTACTAGTGCATGAAATATCGCTTCCCTTGGTCCTGCGTAACGCATTGCTGCAGGAAATACGCCTAAAAAGACACGATTTTTAGGGTAATAGTTATGAAGTAATACTTCATAGCTTTCCATCCTTACATCAGCAGGAATATCATCTGATTTCGTTTCCCCAACAAGCGGATTCAAAAAGAGACCATCTACAATTTCAAGAGCAGACTTTTGAATGTACTCATGGGCACGATGTACCGGGTTTCTCGTTTGAAATCCAACTACTGTTTTCCAACCACGCTTTTTAAATTCTTCTCTCGTTTCAATTGGGTCTAAATGATAAGAAGGAAATTGATTATTTTCAAAACGTTTTGTAAGAATAATAGCTCCTCCGACGTAAACGTTTGGTCGTTCATATAATTTTTTCACTCCTGGATGAGCCTCATCCGTCGTTTTATATACAAGTAACGCTTCTTTTTCTTTATCTGGTACAAAAATATCTTCTATTTGAATAACACCATATATATTTCCATCGCTAACAAGCTTTACTTCCTCTCCAACTTTCAGTCTCTCTGCTACATCTTCTGTTACCGGTAATGTAATCGGTATACTCCATACGCTACCATTTGCTAAACGAATCGTTTCTACGACCGAATCATAATCTTTCTTTCCTAAAAAACCAGTTAGTGGGCTATATCCCCCTGTCGCTAATAGCTCTAAATCACTTAACGCAATGTTGTCTAATTTAATTTCTTTTTCAATTTGTGATACGTCGTATGTCTCGTCTATACGATTTATTAATTCGTTTCTTGTACTCATTTTCTATATCCTCTCTTAGCTTTATTTTCAAATTCATCTTATTGGTAATGAAGACCACATTCTGTTTTCACTTTCCCGGCCCATCTACCATCTCTCGAATCGCCACCCTCTCCTACAGGTAACGTACACTTCTCACATCCAATACTTGGATATCCAACATCATGCAATGGGTTATACGGCAAGCTATGTTTGTATACATATCGCCACACTTCTTTCCACGTCCAATGAATGAGTGGACAAACTTTAATAGATTGAAAGCGATGATCTTGATTTATAAACTTTGTATGCTTACGCGTTTCTGATTGTTCCCTCCTTAAGCCCGATATCCACGCTTTTTCCGCCGCTAATGATTTTTCTAACGGTAAAATTTTTCTAATTTTACAACAAAGATTTGGATTACTCTCCCATAATTTCTCACCATGCAACTTCGCTTGTTCATCAAGTGTAAATTCCGGCTGTTTTTCTATAATATTTAATGAAGGAAATCGTTCCCGCACCTTTTGAATTAATTCATACGTTTCTCGAAAATGTACATTTGTATCCAAAAATACAACTTTAGCGGATGGATTTACTTGGTTTATAAGGTGCAGCAAAACCATACCTTCTACCCCAAAGCTACATGCATATACAATTTCATCTTTATATTCGTTATAAGCCCAACTTAATACTGATAGCGCGCCTTTCGTTTCATCTTCTTCGGAAAATGAAACACTATTTTCTTCCCACGTTTCATACGTCAACATGTTTTTTCCCCCTGTAAAAGCAAAAAGACGGTTTTAACCTAATAAAATAGGTTAAAACCGCCTCTAGTTTTTCTAGTCAGCGCTTTTTACTTTAAACGTACTTTTTCACTTTTTTCTAATTGAATCACTTTTCCATCTTGCACAACAATTGTAATGGAACCATATTTCATATCAGCAAGCATCGCTTGAATTTTCTCAGATACTTCATCAAAATGTTCCCGTACACTCATGCGAACAGCCCCCCCTTTTTATTCATAAAAAAAATCTTTCCCATTTCGAAAAGACTGTTCGGTAATATATTTTACCTTATCTTTCAAAATGGATTCCATTTTGCTGGATTTAGCACCTTGCTTTCTATAAGCAGGTTGCCGAGCTTCGTCGGGCCAGTTCCCTCCGCTTCTCTTGATAAGCTTTGTATTTGTATTTTATCACAATTCTGATTTTTTTCAATCCTAGTTTTCCGATATATTTTAATTATTTTATTTTATTTTATAAAAAAGGAATTGCCCCTCCGAACAACTCCTTTTTCCTATTTAAACAAGTTCTTTAATACGTATGCGATCGTTCCCAATAATATTTTCATATGTTTCACGCTCTACAACAATTTGTGATGTTCCGCCTTTTGCAAAGACGACAGCTGGTCTACGAATACGATTATAATTATTCGCCATCGAGTAGCCATATGCCCCCGTACAAGAAATTGCTAGTAAATCAGAAGAAGCAACTTGCGGTAAGTTAATATCCCAAATCAGCATATCTCCACTTTCACAGCATTTCCCAGCAATCGAAACGAGTTCCTCATTCTCATCATTCCCTCGATTCGCCAACATCGCCTCATAACGCGCTCCATATAGAGCCGGTCTTAAATTATCTGTCATCCCACCATCGACTGAAACATATTTCCGAATACCAGGAATCTCTTTCACCGCTCCAACTGTATAAATTGTTGTTCCCGCATCACCTACGATACTACGACCTGGTTCAATCCATATTTCTGGAAGCGGATATTCACATACTGTAAACCGCTCTCTTATCGTACTTGTTACAGCCTCCACATACGTTTCAAGTGTTAACGGTGTATCAGACTCCGTATAACGTATACCGAAACCTCCGCCTACATTCAATACTTTCACTACATAGTTTGTTCGCTCTCTCACTTCTTCTAAAAATTGACGTAGTACTTCAATTGCTCGAACAAAACCAGCCGTTTCGAATATTTGTGATCCGATGTGCGAGTGAATTCCTAGCACATTATAATTTGATTTTTGCAAAGCTAGCTCAATCGCTTGCATCGCTTGACCATTTGAAACACCAAATCCAAATTTCGAATCCTCTTGGCCTGTTGTTATATATTCGTGTGTATGTGCCTCTACTCCTGGCGTTACACGGATTAATATGTTCACAAACTTTCCATGTTGCACTGCTAAATCATGTAAAATTTCTAATTCTAAGAAATTATCTACTACAAAACAACCGATATTCGCCTGAAGAGCCATAATTATTTCTTCTGCTGTTTTATTATTTCCGTGAAAATGAATGCGCGATGCCGGAAATCCTGCTTGAAGCGCAGTATATAATTCTCCTCCAGAAACAACGTCTAAAGACATATTCTCTTCACGAGCTACTCGGCACATCTCCATGCACAAGAACGCCTTGCTTGCATATGCTACTTGATAAGAGAAACCACTTTCTTTAAAAGCACGATGAAACGCGCGGCACTTTCCTCGAATAGACTCTTCATCGTATACATAAAGTGGTGTTCCGTATTGTTTTGCTAGCTGCGTCGTATCGCACCCACCAATTTCTAAGTGTCCTTGCCCATTGATTCGGCTTGTGCCGTGTAAATACATTTAAATTCCTCCCTTATTTCCTCTAAAACTCATAACCCCAATCTTCTATTCATTGCAGCACGCTTTTAGATAGACAAAAAACGCGCGGAACAATGTTCACACGCGTTTCTTATTAGGAAAAATATATATTGAAAAAATAAACGAGTTGTTATCTTCTCAAAATAAGAAACCGCATCAACATCTCCAAATAGCTCTCCATAAAATAAATCTTATGACAGTACTACATTTATTCAATGCAGTCCCAATATATGAATAAGATGGTTATTCTTATATTTCGGCAATAGTCCCTTTCAACCTATGATCACAGATTCCATTAAATCTCCCATAGCTTACTCTTTCCTATCGCGGCCTCTACCTTTGAGAGTAGATGAGGTAAGTCTATTTAATTTTCAAACATCTAATTGTTGCTATTAACAATACCAAAGGACCATTTTATTTGTCAAACAATTTTTTATATTGTTTTTTTACAGTTTAATTTCGTATCATTTGGTAAGCGCTTTACTACTATATTTGTCACTTCCCATTCGCCTTCTTCGTTATTAAAAGTAATTGTTACTTTTTCGAATGGTGGAACAATTTTCCCACCAACCTGTTCATACTTCGTCACTTCAATAACCGCTTGAAATAAATATGTGCCACTATACATTTTTTTTAACCGGATGATTTTAGGACATTGATAAGGTTTCAAATTTCCATATTGTTTTTCAATTGCCTTATTTATTTTTGGAAATAAAACAGAATAAAGTGCATCTTCCATAAGGGGGGCATCATATTGCGCTACTGACATACTCGGTGAGGAAAAAAGTATAACACTACTGCATACTATAAAATATAATAATTTTCGCATTATAACCTCCGTTTTATTACTCGATTCTTTCTGCGCACGATAATTATCATACATAGAAACTCCGTTTTATTGTCTCCCACTGCCCTTTTTCTACTCAATTATTGCAAAAAAAAGCCCACAACCCGCTTTTATTTTCGTATAATGATACTCATAGTATCAGGTTCATGGTTATAAGTATCCTAGGTTAGTAGCATCTACTTGGATAAGCTTATTTTTATGAATGACATATCAGCGATGTATTATGAGGTGGTACAGTAAAACTGGAACACAGTATAGAGATAAATTATTCTATATGAAGAGGTGTTTCAGATGAAAAAACAGTATGATGAAATGTTTAAAAGACAATGTGTTGAATTGGTGATCAAAGAAGGTCGTTCTATTTCAAGTATCCAGAGAGAATTTGACTTGGGTAACGGAACTCTAAATGTATGGATTAAAAAATATTCTACACAGATTTCCTCCTGTGAAAGCAATGAACTGGAAGAACTACGTTCTTTACGAAGAGAAAGCCAGGCGTTAAAAAAGGAAAATGAATTTCTAAAAAAGGCGGCAACCTTCTTTGCCAGCAACCAAAACTAACACGCTTTCAGTTTATAAGACAATATAATCAAATATTTGGAGTGCGCTGGCTTTGCCATCGATTACAAGTGTCTGTTAGTGGTTTTTACGACTATATTCATCGTAAACCCACTGGAAATCAGAAAAAACGTAAAAAGACAGCGGTTTATATTGTCATGCAATTTAAATGTTTAAAAGGAAGAATGGGGTATCGAAAGTTGTACCGTTATCTTGTAAACAAGGGAGTCAAGGTTACGTTGTTACAAGTAAGACAAGCGTTATGCAAAGTCGGCTTGCAGTCAAAATTTGT